>CAIMFA010001007.1 GCA_903840185.1 uncultured Lentisphaeria bacterium
GCAGGAGGTGTCATCAAAGTAGGGCGGTTTTGCCAAAACCGCCTCATGAGCCAGTTTCGGCGAAACTGGCCTACTTAAAACTCCGCCTGCTAACTCCACTCCGATACTTTGGATACCGGCTGAGCACAACGATTTCAAAATTTTCAAACAACTCCGACACTTTGGATAGTCCCTGAGCATAACGCTTTTCGGTTTTCAAACAACTTGGACATTCTGGACATCCTACTGCCGTTAAACCCGTTTATCGCACAAAGACACGGAGGCACTAAGGTTTTTAACTATTCACCAGTTACCAGTCACCATTCACATTCTTTCCATTTTGGACAATCTGGACAGTCCTGTGCAGAACAGTTTCGTTGTAGCGTTCTCGCTCTGCGAGAGGAGTTCCGATCCCCCGTCCGGCACGGACGGCTCTACACCAGACAACATTTTGGACAGCTCTCAGCCTCATTTTGGACAGTCCTTATAGATGTGTCATCAAAGTAGGGCGGTTTTGCCAAAACCGCCTCATGAGCCAGTTTCGACGAAACTGGCCTACTTAAAACTCCGTCTGCTAACTCCACTCCGAGTGTTTAGAAGCTCGTTGAGCATATTGTTATTCTGTTTTACTGCTTCAACTTTCAACTTTTCTCTCCCGCATTCGCGGGACCCGCAAGCGGGGCACTCCCGCAAAGCAGGCTCTTTTTACTATTAGTGATTTTGTCAACTGGAATTGTGAAATCAGGCTTAAGCGTGGCGGGAAAATGCAGTTTTGAATTTCAGGTTTGGGGCAAAAACCCCAAACCATAAACACATAAAATCGCATAAACAGGAAAGCACTGTTATGGATCTAGGCTTTGGTGATGCGATTGCTGTCTGTCTTCGTGATATTAAAGATTCTTTTTCATCTTTTTTTTGGTTTTTATTTCAACAGGTATTGACAAATAGTGAATAAATTGTTATAATTATAGGCAGTGTTAACCGTGTTATCTGAATAAAGAGAGATAATGATCAACGTAAATAACATTTTGACGATGGAAGCCCCGAGTTTGCGGGAGGCTATCACGCTTTACTTTCGCAATGCTATCACCAGCGGGGATCTCAAGCCGGGCCGGGTTATTCCGTCGTCAAGGGAACTGGCTAAACAGCTTAACACCAGTTTCCCCAACGTCCATCTGGCTCTGGCTCCGCTTGTTAAAGAGGGATTGATTACCCGTGACCGTAAGAAGGGAACCATGGTAAAGGAGCGCATGCACCAGCTTGCCTGTGTTGCAATCTATGTTTACCACACAACCCTTGATGACTTGCCGCAGTATCAGCACACATTGATTGATCAGTTGTCAAAGCACCTGAACGAAAAGAACATCGAGAGCAGGCTTGTTGTGGACAACAACATGCGCTATGGCTTGCGGCAGCTCAGAGAATGGTCAATGTCCGGAAATATTCAAGGGATAATTACCGTACAGGACGGGGCGGAAATGTCCATGATAGTTAAAGAATTGACTCCTCTGCCGGTGTCGGTGGTCTCATGCAATGAGGTGGGGTTTGATTTTCCCGGGATGATCAAGACTTCGGTGCAAGCCCTGAAAAGTTCCGGATGCCGGAAAGTTGCAATGATCACAACCGTTGCGCGTTTTGCTAAAGACCGCGAAGGCGAACTGCATGAAAATAAGTTTTACAGAACATTCGTTGATGCGGCGGAAAAGGCGGCGCTGGAGTGTCCGGCAGATTTGATTCAGATGACTAATACTGAATCGGATTATCTGCACACATCTGACGAGGTGACGGAGTTTGCCTTTGAGCGCTGCAACCGGATTCTAATGATGCCGGAAAGTGAACGCCCGGACGGTCTCTTTGTTTTTCCTGACCAGCTAATCACAGGACTGATGCTGTCGATTATGCAGAACCGGATAAGGATACCGGAAGACATGCGCCTTGTTTTGCACCGCAACTGGGAAATTAAAGAGCCGGTTCTGGTACCGTGCGCGATGGTGGGTATCAGCGTCAGTGACATGGCCCGGAGAGTTATCTGCAATCTGGAAAACAAATTTTACGGAAAGCCGAAGATTAAACAGAAAATTGAGCATGAATTGAGAATGTTTGTCCCATAAAATATAAAAAATAGGAGTTTAAATCATTAAGGAAAGAATTTTTGACGCATTAAGCAAGCTTGTCCTGAAAAATATAAACAAAGCAAAGGAGACAAAAGCATGAAGAAAAAGAGTAATTTTACACTCATCGAACTCCTCGTTGTGATCGCTATCATCGCAATCTTGGCCGCAATGCTGCTTCCGGCCCTGGCTAAAGCCAGAGAACGCGCCCGGACCACTTCCTGCCTCAGTAAACTTAAGCAGGTCGGCCTGGCGGTAACAAGTTATCTCGACAGCAATGCCGGCTGGTTGCCGTACAAAGGATCAAACTGGTACGAAGATTCTCTATTGGGATATTATCTTGCATCCAGTATTTCCAATATTAATGTGAATGTTGCCAGCAAAAATCCCGGGTTCTTTCTTTGCCCGGGAGACACCAAACCGATGTCGGACCGGGCTGATTCAGTAGACGAAATCTGGTGTAATGTCGGGGGCGGACAATGGGCATATAAGCCGATCTCTTATGGTGCGAATGAACGCGTTTTCGGTACTTCGCTGACCAATCCGTACGTTGCGCCGCATAAGATCACCCAAATCAAATATCCTGCAAAAACCCAATGTGTTTCCGATTCGCTCAGGAGAAGCACTACGACCTATACCGACATTGCTTTCCGGCATCTTGGAACCGCAAATATTCTTTTTATCGACGGACATGTGAAGGGATATTCGCCGTTACGTATTCCGCCTTATAACGATTTCCAGAGATTCTATTACGGTGTTGGATCAGTTGACTGGAATGATTAAATTGCAATCAGTCCCTGAATAAATCAATTTTAAAGTTAAAAAATAAAAGGAGTTTAGAATGAAAAAACGTACTATCAGAAAACAGTTTACTTTACTTGAACTCGTAATTGTCTTATCTTTTCTCTCGTTAATGATGTTCATGGTTCAGGCGGTTGCTGGACAGCTGGCCACATCCGCGGAGAAAAATACCGCGTGTCAGGATAATCTGCGCAAGTTTGCTCAAGCCGCCACCCAGTATGCCGCCGATTCCGATAGTTTCCTGCCATTCCCCGGACTTTTCTGGACCAATTCCGAAATGCTGGGGAAAAGGATGGACGCATGGATATCTTCTGACGCGCCATCTAAAAACATTGACACTTTCATGTGTCCGTCTGACAGCGTTCCGATGGATAAACGCCAGGAGGGCGGTAATAAATTCTGGTCGAAGCTGCCTGACGGGCAGGGCGGGTATGTCGCCGTCTCATATGGTATAAATCTGGTCGTGACCGGTATGCCTAATAATCAGTTTATGACTCCTCACCGTTTGAAAGTTATGGACAATCCCAAAGGGTGTATGCTATTTGCCGATGCGACCGCACGCGATATTCCGGCAGATCCGGAACGTGTCGTGGAGCGTCATGACGGCAAAGCCAACATTGCATATGCCGACGGCCGTGTGGCGGACATCTCCAAAGCGGCAGTTCCCAAATTCCAGAGCCACCTGAAACAGGCGTTCTGGGTTGGTGGAGAGGATTGATCATCGTCCCTGTCCAATCAGTTTGATTGTAAAATTCACGTATGAACATTGAACCAGCCGGAGACCGGCCTGGATTACCGGGGTATTGCATTTATCGGAGTTAAAAAACACAATATTCCCGTAAGCTTTTTTACTGGCGGCTGTTCCAATTCAGAAATAATAATATTTTTAGTCAACATTACAAGGAATTAAGATGAAGAGAAAAATCACCATTTTAGCTGGAGCCATGTTAGCAATTGCTGCCCAGGCCGAAGTGAAACTGGATGTTCTGGAGTACAATCGTTTTCAAGCGGTCTGGAATGGAAAAACAGTGATCTCTCCATCCGAGCCGGGCCTTGCTAAATCCGCCGGCGGAATCATGGAATTTTTTGATCCCACCACCCGACAGATAAATAAAGTGAACGTGTCGCAGGAGGCGGCGGCTCTGCGTGTGCTGAATAAGCAGCGGCAGCGGGTTTCTCTGGGTAAACCAACTCTGACTGTGGAAAAAAAGGATGGTACAATAATCTATCTGGAAAAATATCCAAACGCCGATGCCTGCTGGAAAGTCGTTATGACTCCGGTCGAGGACAACGCGCTGGACATCAGGGTGGAAATTTCAGTCAATTCTAATTACTGGCTGGAAGGATTTAACTTCGATCTTTTCAAGGTTGCGGTCAGCAATGCAACCGCTGATTCCGGGCAGTTGCGTTCCAGGATCAACAAGCAGAACCGCGAGAAGTTCCCTCCGCCAATTACCGGGCCGGTCACTATAGTTTATCCGCATGGTCCAGAAGCCTATGTTCCCGCTGCGGTATTTCAGGGCGGGGAACTGGCTTTCGGCATCACTCAGCTTGATGTGCACAATACCTGGCGGCATGATGTCAACCGGCTGGAGTTGACCCCGAATAACAAGCGGACCAGCTACATTGTGACCCTGCAGTCCGGCTGGGCGAATACCAGTTCTTTCGCTAATTTCTACAAACACACTTTCAATGCCCGCTACCGGATGCGCTTCGCGGAGCCCAGGCCGGCTGGCGAAGCCGGATATCTCACGATGGTCGACGGCAGGGATTTGTGGATAGACTACATGAAAGAACTTGATGATAATATGCCGAATTCCAAACAGCCGCAATTTGACATCAATAAGAACAACATCGTGATCTGTCATTACTTCACCTCTGAAGAAATGTATATAACACCTGAAAATCCGATGGGGTATCTGATGATGAGTCCCAACTGGAAGGATGACAAGTGGGAGTGGGGGTACGAAAAAATCAACTCAGCTATGAGCAATGAAGAGATTAAAAAGCGTACCGGACTTGGCGACGAGAATGCCGGAGCTCCGATCAAGTGGGTTAAACCTATGGCCGAACGTCTGGTCCGCGAGGCGCTTGAAATCAAAGCACAGGCGGTGATTGTGATGAAGAGCGGAACCCACCCTCAACAGGGGGAGCTTAATTACATACCTGAAAGCCACCTTTTTCATCCGTCGCTTGAAGAACGTGCGACCGTTGATAGTCCTGTACGTGAATGGGACTGGGTTCGTGGCGACATCAAAGTATTTGATCCGCAAGGCAATCTGATTGGTGAAGATAATAACGTTGCTATTCAGGCGGCTGACAAGGAGCTTCTCATACCGTTTAATCGCGGAAACAGGTCGCGTCAGGAATTATTTATCCACGAGTCAAAGGTCAATGCGAATTTCGATAAGTACCGCGGCAAATTCGATATCGGTCCGAAAAACATCTATACGTTAAAGAATGTTGCCGGATTCGAAGTGGTGACACCCCAGAAGAATCTGATGGGAAAAAAAATCGGAGATACCGCTTCAGTGACATTTTTCCCGATTTCATGGAATCCGGAAGTCCGCGAGAAACCGTTTAAAGCCGAAATCAAAATTACATCCGTCGAACGTGCGGCCATTGATATATGGGCGAAGACCATGACTGATGCCGGTATTGAACTTGGCTTCCTGGTCCGCGAAGACATCACTGCCGGACCGCCGTGGAAACAGTTCGATTACAGCTTCGACTTTGGCAATGACTGGCAGTATCAGGTAATTAAGCAGCGTGTTCAATGGAACCGGGCCAGATTCGGAGAGAAATGCCGGTGGTTCTATTTTGATGTCTTCGGCGACTGGACCCCATCGTTCGTTTTTGCGATGCTGCGCAGCGAATACCCTGACTGTTTCTTTTTTGTCGAGCATCCGAACGATGTTGCCGAACGTGTTGTCAACGGCTGGAAGTGGTTCGGAGAAAAGACCGAACTTGAGAAGTACGTTGCTCCGGCAAGTCTGAGTACAGTGGTTTTTGAGCGGCTGTTAACTTATAATCAGGACAAGGATAAATTGATGATAAAGAAGTTTTTCAATCAGCCTGGTTATATGCTTAATGTTCACCGCGGCGGACGTCGCATTATTGAACTAGCGAGAGACAGCAAGTAATTTATAGCGTAATTATAAAACATGGAGAAATTTAGAATGAATGTCAAATCGTCATGGCGTCCTGTTTTGATTGCTGCAGCGCTGCTGGCCGCAGCCGGCACGGCTTTCGCCGCTGATACGCCGCCGCCGGATCCGGTAAAAACTACTGTGAAGCCTGATTTCAGGCTGTCGCCCGAAACATTCTTTAAAACGAATACCGATTTTCAGAAAGAAAGAAAAGTGTTTGCATGGTTTATGATGTGCTGCGGGCCGTTCAACGGCGGTCAGAATGCAGACATAGAGCAGTATATGGCCGAAATACAGATGGCCCAGTCAATGGGAATTGACGGTTTCGGGCTGGACATTATGCAGGTAAACAAGGAATACAAAACATCTATTGAGAAAATATTTCAGGCGGCAAAACAGCTGAACAGCGGCTTTAAGCTGTTTTTTGAGTTTGATTACGGGAAGCCTGACCTGGTTGAGCGTTCAGAGAACATAATCGCCCTTCTTAAAGAGTATTCCAGGCATGAATGTTACCAGCTTGTAGACGGACGTCCGCTGGCGGGGTACTATGGTGGAGACCTGTCTGTGAAAGAAAATCAGGTGAAGAGCATTGAATGGTGGCGCGAAAATGTTGTCAAACCGCTGGCGGCTTCCAATATCAATATTTTCTATGTGCCGACAACCTGGGAGCAGATCCGCAGCGGGGGGGGAAGCATGGACACCTCCAACGCTGAAATCGCAAGCTGGGGCGAAACTGCCCAGGGGATGTCAATCTGGCAGATACAGCTGTCTCCTCTCGGCGGCGGATTAAAACTTCTGGAGCGACATGCTGAAGCTTTGCACAACGCCGGCAAGACATGGATGTCGACGGTTGCGATGCATTACTGGTGCGGCTCCAGCCGCAGCATCCCGAGCTGGTATTGGAAACCCGGCCAGCCGGCAGCAGCAGACTGCGTCAATGGAACTTATTACGAACATGCAGGCGGTAAGGGTCTTGACATGCAGTGGCAGTCAGTCATCAATATTCAGAAGCCGGAATGGGTGATGATGCTGACGTGGAACGATTACAACGAGTCGTATATCACACCGGTGGATGATTACAGGAAATACCCCAACGGCACTGGTCAGGCTCCGCTCGGATGGTACAAGTCGATGGCAGGGCTGGACGAGTTGAACCGCTATTATATTCAATGGTACAAAACTGGCTCCCGTCCGGAAATTACAGCCGACAGTCTGTTTTATTCCTACCGGACAAGCAGTCAAAAACTGATTGCTTCCCAGGATCCGCGTCCACCGGTCAAGATTGGAAACGGACCGGTTGGCGATGACATTTATATAACTACCGCGCTCACCGCTCCAGCACGTCTGCTGGTCATCTCCGGTTCGTCAAAGAATGAATTTGATGTTCCGGCTGGAATTAATCACACAGTTGTACCATTTAGTGTTGGAAAGCAGTCTTTTTCTCTCTGGCGTGATGGTGCCAGGATCGCAAACGTTGACGGCGCACCAGTTGTAGACTCAATCCAGTTCTATGATTACTGGCCGACGACCGGATATACCAAAGCCGCAATCGAAGGTACACAAAAATAATAAGCATTGCTGTTCAGAATACAGCTTTAACATCATAAAAATTTCAGGGAATAAAATGAATGAACTAAAAAACAGTTACTGCAATCCGCTGGCGATTCCGTCGATTCCGGTCGGGCGCAATGCCGGAGACAAGGAGAATGCCGGCGACTGGTGGCGGGAGTTTGGCGACCCGACTGTGATCCGGTTCAAAGAGCGGTACTATCTTTTTCCGTCCTGCGGTATGATCTGGTACTCGGATGACATGATCCACTGGCAGTTCCAGGCAATCAACCTTTATGATGTCGGCTGGGCTCCGACCGTTACTGAAAAGGCCGGGCGGCTTTATCTTTCAGCATCCTGGGAGGGGTCACAAATCTGGACAACAGAAGACCCGCTAGGACACTGGGAATGTTTGGGGGAGATTCGCGACGAGAATAATCAGCCGCTTAAATGGGCGGACCCGGCTCTTTTTACTGATGATGACGGGACAATATACGCGTATTATTCTTTAGGGGTCAACCGTGGAATTTTTGTCGCCAGACTGCGTGATGATGATGTGACCAGGTTTGCCGGAGCTCCTGTTCATTGCTTTGCCTATAATCCGGAGCATAAGTGGGAGCGGTTTGGAGAATTTAATCAGAATCCATACTTCTCGCATCTCGAAGGGGCATCGATGACAAAGTACAACGGCAAGTACTACTTGCAGTACAGCGCAGCCGGGGCTGAATGGCGTAATTATGCAGTCGGATGCTACATCGCGGATTCCCCGGCCGGCCCATTCCGGTATCAGAAGCGCAATCCGGTGCTGATCCAGCGTCACGGCATGATCAACGGTTGCGGTCATAACTCAATTGTCGTGGGACCGGATGGAGAATTATGGTGTTTCTATACTATTCTGATGCGGCGTTATCGTGGATTGGAGCGGCGGATTGCCATGGATTTAGTCCGTTTCGATGAAAATGGCGAAATGTATGTTGACGGCCCGTCGGAAACTCCGCGCTTCCTGGATGGCTCATATCCGGAAAGAGTTGCAAATCTGACCAGCGGACAGCCGGTGAAAGCCTCCAGCTTTGTTCCCGGTCACGAACCTGGTCTGGCAATAGATAACTACATCCGCACCTGGTATGAGGCAGACCCGTCTGACCGGCAGCCGTCGCTCAACATTGATTTGCAGGGGCGTTTCAATTTAATGGGCGGCCGGATCATTTTTAATGAGAAAATAACGCCGCACCATCCGTCACCGGCCTTCTTCGGTTTTCTGATAGAATATTTTTCAGACGACGATAAATGGACCATTCTTTGTGACCGCCGCAATGCTGATTTCGATGGACATATCCGCTATGAAACATGGGATACGGTTACCGCGACCCGCGTTCGACTTACCATCACACAGGTTCCGTCCGGAAACATTCCGGGCGTCATTGATTTCAGTATATTTGGAAAAGCGGAGATAGAGAAATGAGTAATACTCCTGAACATTTTGCCCATCTGAAAGATAAGTTTGTAACTATAGTCGCGCTGGGCGATTCCAATACCGAACAGAATCACTGGACCTGCGGCAGTCTCTGCTGGGCCGGAATGCTGCCGATGGGGTTGTATAACGTTTTTCCCAAAGGGAAATGCGTTATTAATTCCGGGATCAGCGGCGATTCGGTGGAGTTCGGTTTGAAGCGTCTTGAACGGGATGTGCTGCGCTTTAATCCGGACATTGTTATAATCAGTTACGGCGGGAACGACTCTTTTAAGGTTTCACTTGAGACATTCAGGGAGCAACTGCAGGAGATGATCAACGTAATCCGCAATGGCTGCAATTCCTCGATTATACTGAAAACTCCAACCCCCATGATCGATATGATGACCGGACTGGAAACCAATACCATTAAAATTGGCGAAACCGTTTATCAGACAGACATGGCAGCGTTTTCCAGTGTGATTTGCGATGTGGCCGGAAAGGAAAATCTTTTGCTTGTAGACCATTATTCCAAGTGGAAAAGATCAATGGAAAGTCCCTGCCGCCAGGATATCATTCGTCTGATGGGCAATCCACAGCATCCTAATGCGCTTGGACACCGTCGGCTCTATCACGAGCTAGCGCCGGTATTTAACGCCGAGCCTTATTTTTATTACGACTGGCAGCGTATACTGATTGACACGGAGGCATTCTGATGGAATACCGGAACAATAGACCTTTCGTGCCGCATGGTCTGGAGGTTGACCGTGTCTGTTTTTCCGGCGGACGGCTGGCGGCGGATATTGCCAGGCACGGCGGCATCACCAATATAAAATATTTCGGTGGTCAGCGTCTTGGCGATGTCAACTTCTTTCAAGCCGATATGATTTCGGCATGGGCGCTGCTTTTTCGTCCGATGATTCTGATTGACGGCATTAGAAGGTATGCTCTGGAGTTCCGCGATACAACGTTTTATCCGGCAGGGTACATCAGTCATTGCGAGTTTGAGGACGTAAAACTGCGTCATGAGATGTGGCTGGCAAATGAAGAGCTTATTTTTCGGCTCAACATATTGTCTAATCCGGGAAAGTTACGTCTTGAGTTCCAGTTAATTAATACTGATATCTGTACCCGGATCGATAAGCCGACCAGATCGTGGAAACGACTGGACTACGATATTCCGTTTTTTGAAATCACCGATCACTATCCGGATGATGTGGTTGCGGCAGAAAAGAAGGCAGGTTATCTAACGCTGGCGCAGCGTGGAGATAATTATGTGCCGCAGGTACAGACTGCGGTGACACACTTTGCAGTAAGCGGTTCAGGGAATATTGAATTAACCGAAACGCCGCGAATTTTTCGCAAGCATTATTATTCATTGCCAATTACCGGAACTGAGAGTTTTTTCATTCTCGGATTCGGACACAAGGGCGCTGCTGAGCTGAAAGAGCGACTCGACACGCTATGTGCAACGGAAGAGAAAGCATTCGCTATTCCAACTTCTGCGAGCCCGAAAGTCTCCTTGGATAAAACCACAGTGAATTCATTTCTGATGAATGCCGGAGATATTCTCGACTCGATCAAGGTCAAAGATATTAAAGGCGGAATGCGTGCCGCTGATTCCGGCTACTGGATATGGGGCTGGGACAGTATGGTTTTCGCGGAAGCGCTGGGCTTTCTTAACCAGAGCGGTTATCTGGTTGAAATGCTGGAGTTCTACCGGAGGACAGCCGACCCGGTGAAAGGCATCTTTCACGAAATGACTACTGACGAACGTCCGCATCTTTCCATGGCATATCCGGCACAGTGTCTTTACGCGGTCATGCTTTATTGGGCATATGTGTTTGACGGCGACCGGAAAATATTAAAGGAATACATGCCGTTTGCCATGACTATTCTGGAACGCGCATCAGCCATGGAAGTTGGCGGAAGCGGGCTCATCAGCGGCGTTTCTCTTTATCCTGACCATCCGGAGGATTTGGAGCAGGACGGGCATGATTTAAGTGTATTCAACAATAGTATCTACTATCAGGCGCTTAGAGTTATGGAAGTGTTAGCTTGCGAGAATGGCGATATTGATACTGGAAAAAAGTACGCTGACAAAGCGGAGCGCGCCAGGAAAGCGTTTGCCAATTTCTACGACCATGAACGGCACTATTTCTATGATTCGCTCTCATCTGCTGATTTCACCCCACGCAAGCACTATCCGGTTTACGCGATTTTACACGTTACCCGTTACGCGGCTGATCTGGCAGGTGACCAGGTTAATCAGATTGCGGCATTTATGGATGAGAACTTTTCCGCAAAACAAGGGGCTAGAATCCTGCCATTATCTGATTCCCGTTACATATACGATGGCAATCAACTCGGAATGTATATGCCGGCAACCGAACGTTTTTACCGTGAAATGCAGAGTCATCTTCACCCGGAAGACGCCATTGCTAAATTCTATTCCGATATCGAATGGAACTGGGCCAGACTGACCCTGCCTGAAGCACTGACTTGCGAGTATGAAAATCACGGACTGACGCCGGATAACCCGGGACGCAAGCAGTCTTTTACCATAAAAAGCTGGGTTTCCACGTTTTACGGCCTGGCTGCGGGAATTCGCATATCGCCGGAAGGACTCCATTTTCAGTCCACGCCGGCAAGTGGAATTTCAATTGAAGGGCTGCTTATCCGCGGGCATCGCATTAATTTTGTATTGACCGGCGGCAAGGGTAAAATCCGGAGCCTGCATCTCAACGGCCGTGAGATTGTACCCGCTGATTTTATCGGGTTCTACGAACTGGATGAAGTCAACGATATTGCTCTGGAGAAAAATGAAATATGAATCTGAGTGCAACATCCGTTCCGAAGACTTATTGCAATCCTCTGGCCCTGCCGTCATATCAGCGCGGAGTGGCATGCTCGAAAGACTCCTATTCGGGTACTGACTTCCGTGAGATGGCCGATCCGGCGGTACTATATTTTGAACACCGCTGGTATCTATTTCCATCTGCTGGAATGCTGTGGCATTCAGACGATATGGTAGATTGGAGATTTCACCCGATTGAACCTTTCGCGCCGGGCTATGCCCCGGCAGTCGCAGTCAAAGGTTCGTGGATTTATCTTAGTTTCTCCTGGGAGGCCAGTGAAATATGGCGCGCCAGGCATCCATTCGGTCAATGGGAACGTCTTGGTAAACAGGGCTGCGATGAAGATGGAAACCGGACATTTCTCCGCGATCATAATGACCGTCCGGTGCGCTGGGGTGACCCATGTCTTTTCGTGGATGACGACCAAAGCATGTACTGTTATTGCAATCTGGCCAGACGCAAGCGTCTGGATGAGAATTGTCAGTGGAAATTATGCTCCGAGGAGGGAGCCATCTTCGGAGTCAGGCTTTGCGATGATGATCCTTCACGCTTTGCGGAGCAACCTGTAAAGCTGATTACATTTGATCCAGATATCATTTGGGAACGACGCGGAGAGTTCAACCAGTCATCCAGCCACCCGGTCATTGAGGGCGCATGGATGAATAAACTCGCAGGGCGCTATTATTTACAGTACAGCGCGAATTGCACGGAATTCCGCAATTACGCGGTCGGATGCGCGATTTCTGATTCTCCACTAGGTAGCTTTAAGCGCCAGAAACACAATCCGGTACTCATTCACAAAGGCGGCCTTATCAATGGTTGCGGCCATCATTCCATCGTTGAAGGCCCGGAAAAAACGCTATGGAGTTTTAATACAACTCTTTTAGGCATTAATCACCGTTACGAGCGGCGCATTGGTATGGATCCGGCCGGTCTGGACGCCAATGGCGAACTTTTTATCTCAGGCCCGACCGAAACTCCGCAGATTGCACCCGGACTTGTTGAACATCCGGAAACAGGGAATGGACTCAATTTGCTTCCGCTTTCAGTCAACTGTCTGGTTTCAGCCTCAAGCCGCAGCGAAGGAAGAAACCCTGAATATGCCATTGACAACTCTATAAGGACCTGGTGGCAGGCAACTGATTCCTCTAAGCCGCAGTGGCTGGAGCTTGATCTTGAGGATGACTTTCTTGTTCATTCTGCAAGGATAATCTTTGGCGATGTCGGACTCAACTACAAACTTTCTATACTGCCCGCACCATATTTTTACAGAATACTCGCCTCTCCGGACGGCAAAAAATGGGAAATACTATGCGACAAAACCGGAAACAAGGATGAGAAGCATATAGTTTACGATACATTTCCTTTAAACGGACCATTCAGGTTCATTCGCCTGGAAATAATAAAAGCTCCTGCGGGAATGGAAATTGCAGTAACCGAATTTACTATTTTCGGTTTGCCTCGGAATTAGAAAGGTCGTACAGCGGGAATAAACATGAAGAAAATGTACTTTTCAGTTGCCATTATGGCGCTTGTAACCGGAATCAGTTACGCCAATGCGCAGCAGCCAGCTGATTTTGACAAAAATACAAGCATTTCACACGCATTAGAACCAGTCAAGGCGGAATTCAAATGCAGGGTTTTTGACCGGCTTGGAAACCGGCTGGCAGCTGAAGCGGTTAAACGGGATGTGAAAATTATTGAGGTCGAACCGCTGGTTTTTGATATTTCGGTACGGCTTGCCGC
>CAIMFA010001008.1 GCA_903840185.1 uncultured Lentisphaeria bacterium
TATATCAAGATACTGGAAGAGCAGGGAGTTGAAATCGAAAAAGCTCCGGCATCAAACTCAAAATAACCGGGCTTAAAACTGCGGGGCATGGCAGTGAAGAAAATAAAACTTAAATACTGGCGGAAGGCGGCTTTAATGACAGCCGCGTCTGCAGTTTTTCTGTCCGGCTGCGTTGGTATTCAGACTCAAAGCGAACGGCAGGCCAGGAGCGATGTTAAAACGCTGGGTGAAACTTATCGCCCCGGTGACCGCAAAGCTGCGCTGCCGGTCCTCGACAGCAATGCCACGCTGGCAACGCTGCTTACTTATGCCATGCTCAACCAGCCGCGGGTTGAAGCCGCGTACTATGAATACGCGGCGCAAGTCGAACGCATCACGCTGGCGCGTTCACTGTCTGATCCGCGCTACACTTTTCAGATGGATATTACGAACGTCATCAGTTCCATAATGCCGGGCCTGATGATTGATATTCCCTGGCCGACCAAACTCACCGCCCGCGCTAATGTGGCATCGGCTGTGAGCCGGGCGCGTTACTTCGACTATGAAAATACAGTTCTGCTGACTGCTTTCGAGGTAAAACGTCCGTATTATCAGCTTCATTTTCTCAGTGAGCGCATCCGTCTCAACCGCAAAATGCTGATACTGATGAACGAGGTGGAGGAAATCGCCCGTGCTCAGAATGAATCAGGAAAAGTCACCATGCAGGACGTGCTTCGCGCACAAATCGAACAGGAACGGTTGAAAAATGATATCGCCAACCTGGAAGATTCGCGCAATCCGCTGATGTCCAAACTGAAAACCTCGCTGGGGATGGCCCCCGGACAGCCCGATCCGCCGATGCCGTCGCGGTTCGAGCCGACTAAGCTGGATATAAGTTCCGAGCAACTTTTTGCCATCGCCATGGCGCAGAATCCGCGGCTCAAAGCAATGGAGGCGGAGGTGCGCGCCGCCGAAGAGGGCATTAATCTGGCTCATAAAAGCCAGTATCCGGATTTTACTGTCGGCGTCGAAGCGGACGTGAAAGCCGCTCCGATAATGTGGCGGCCTAAACTTGACGTCACGCTCCCGATCTGGCGTGACAAGATAGCGGCGGAAATTGCCGCCGCGCAAGGCGAAAAGGGTGCCGCCGCTGCCAAACTTACGGCGGAACAGCTTCAGCTGGCGGTGGATTTCGCCGACAAATCCTACATGTATCGCGAGGCGCGGCGCAATCTGAAACTGCTGACAGACGGCCTGCTGTCGAAGGCGCAGCTCTCGCTGGATGTGGCACTGTCCGCTTATTCCTCGGGAAAAATTGATTTTATCAATCTGCTGGAAGCCGAGCGCGTACTGCTTAATTTTCAGTTAGCCGAAGTTGAGGCGCGTCTCCAGTGCGAGATGGCGCTGGCCGACCTTTCACTTAGAGCTTATCCGTAAATAACTCCTAGTTTTCTATATATTATCATGGATGCTGTCAAATGAAGCAGCGCCTCATAATTGGCGGACTTTTTCTCAAATCTCACCAGGACTTTCCTGAAACGATTGAACCA
>CAIMFA010001009.1 GCA_903840185.1 uncultured Lentisphaeria bacterium
CTCCGCGGACATTATGCGATGGGTGCGGAGCATTTATAATCATGTTTATTTTTTATTCAATTGAAAGAACAACAGCAGTCAAGCGAGGGCTCAATGAGTATAAGGTTTCGCTGTAAAAACTGCTATCAGAAATACGAACTGGCAGATGAATGGGCGGGTAAAGTCTCTGAATGCTTAAGATGCGGCATCGCCATGCAGGTTCCTGACAAAGAACCTGAAAAAGACGATACGCTGGAAAGTTCCGCTCCAATCAATGAGATTGCCAATCCTGATAATATCCAGCAAATTCAGGTTGTTTCCGCCACCGCGCGAACCGGAAGTCCTGACGATATTATCTTCCGGTGTAAATTATGCAGCCAGAAATACCGTCTGCCCAAAGAGCTTGCAGGTCAGGTGGCAACGTGTGCTAAATGCAAAAAAAATATGGTTGTCCCGTCCGGACAGAACGCATCCGGCGAGATATTAACCCCGGGAAACAGTGTTGTTTTCTGGTGCAAGACTTGCAGGGCGAAATACCGTTTAAACAAAAAACTAATCGGACAGCAGGTGGAATGCACCAGATGCAAAAATTCCTTTTCTGTTCCTGATGTGTCGGAAACCGCACCTCCGCCCAAAAGTTCCGACAAAAAAAATAAAATATCTGCCGATATTATCAAAGAAGGAATGGTAACAGCGGAAGCTGTGACAAATGTTAAAACTATAAAAGCAGTAAAAGCAGTCTATAAAATATCAGATATCGACAGAATTCCTGTCAGGAACCGGCCTTATCAACTGGTTGAAAATGCTGCAGCCGCCACGCCGGCAGCGCCCCGGCAGGAACCTCCAACTCCAGTCTCCGCTACTGCTGAAGATGACATTATGAAGAATTCGGACTCCGCGAAATTACCTGGTACGGAGCCGGATTCAGAAAAGACCCATTCCACCATCATAGCTACCAAAACCGTAACCATGATGGTAAAATATATAATAAAACTGCCGCGTGAAAATCTTCTTACAGCATGGGCGTCGGTTGCTTTTGACGGCTTTACCCAATTACCGGTTTTACGCCGCATTCCCAGACAAGCGTTCGTCTATATCATAATATTACTGGCACTGACCGGATCGCTTTATTTTGCGCGGAACCTTCTCCCGAAAAAAGACCGTCCGCCTCAGTTCCAGATTCATACCATGTGTCCGAAATGCGGAAAACGTGAAATCATGAATCTGCTTGATATCGAAGAAGGAGTATGTTCGAATGAACCATGCGCCAAATGTCAGGCAAAAGTCGGCTATGCCTGGAAATGCTGGAAATGCTTAAAGTATTTTCCCAAAACCAACACTGACAGATTGATTATTCAAGACCCAAATTAAGCAGGCAGGAAAAGATGCTGCTGTTGAAGCCGCCCAAATGCCCTTATTGCAGATCGCCGAAAGTAAATTACGTTTCAGCTGAAGATGCCACTTTCGGGTGATAATATTCACATTTACAGATCCCTGAGGTATGTAAAATGATTACATTTTTATTCTTCCACAGATAGAATTATATTACAATAAAGAGTATATTTAATAACGGAAATTCTATATTCATTATATAAGCGGACTGGTTTTATCTGAAATTTCGAGAGGGTTGTCGGTTATGCAAATTCGCAGAAATAATTACACTATCCTTGAAATTCTGTTCGTGATATGTATCGTGGTAATCATCGTAAATATGCTGCTGCCGGCATTTAATGAATCCCGCGAAAAAGCCCGCTTTGTCCGCTGGCTGGGCTTCAATAAACAATGCAGTTCCGACCCCACCTGTGTAATTAATTTCAACTTCCAGGAAGGTCAGGGTTCCATTCTTACAAATACAGCAGCGGGCAATGAAAATCTAAAGTTCAATGCCAAAGATTATTATGGAGTAGTCAAGAACAGTAATCTTGTCACCAAAAACGGCGAGTGGGTCAAAGGGCGCTGGTGGAAAGGCAAAAGAGCATTGATGTTTGATGGAACCACGGTTGTGGAAGTACCTAAGAGTGAAGCCATCGACTTCGGAGAAGATGATGATTTTACCATCATTATCTGGCTGAAATTTGATAAGTTCGAGCAGTGGGCCACTCCGTACTGCAAATCATACGCTGACCAGTACGCCCAGTATGATATGTACTATGACAATACAACTTATCCGGGGAATCCTAGTGCCAACCCGCCAATCCCTCCATATAAGGCGCTGTTCGAAATAGATGTATCCCGTACTTGTATCGGATATGACAATAAATACTGGAGCGTGGATGGTAAAAGTCTGTCGCCCAATATAGAAATGGATACAGAGCATTGGTATATGATGACGCTGAGAAACAGGGTTGAAAAGAGTCCTGCCAATCCAGGGATCAGCAACAAAAACGATCATACCGTAGATGTATTCTGGAATGGCTACGCCTTGTATGGATCTCGACAAACAAACAATGTCCTGGCCAAAGGCATACACTGCAATGCCAAATTAATTCTGGGTGCAATGCGTTTCTGGACAGGGCAAAACAGCGGGGACGGTTATTTAAGTTGTTTCTTCAAAGGTAAAATTGATGAATTCATCATATTCAGGCGGGCTCTGCCGGACATTGAAATACGAGGACATTATATGATGGGACAGGAACATCATTATTAACCATGTATTTTTTACAACTTCAATAACATAAATAATAAGCTACTAAATAAATACTGTACTGGACGGGTTACGATGGGAATAAGATTCCGTTGCAAAAACTGCAACCAGAAATACGAACTGGAAGACCAATGGGCAGGGCAAGTCTCAGAATGCCTGCGATGCGGAGCTGCAATGCAGGTTCCGAAAGAATCACAGATCCCGCAGGATAATACCCCGAATAAAACCAAAACAATCAAAAGGGCCATGCCTGTCCAGGGCTTAAATGTGCTGGATAAAATTCAAAAAGTCCAGATCGTTTCCGCCACGGCAAAAAATGGTGCGGCAGATGATATTATCTTCCATTGTAAAATATGCCAGCAGAAGTACCGCCTGCCGCGGGAACTCGCCGGACAGGTGGCGGAATGCGCCAAATGTAAAAAAAACATGGTTGTACCTGCCACTTCCGAGTCAGGAACAGCAAACGCTGAGAAAGTTGATAGCACCGTAGTTTTCTGGTGCAAGGTCTGTGGAATTAAATATCGCCTGGATAAAGAACTAGCAGGGCAGCGGGTGGAATGCACCCGATGCAAAAGTTCCTTCCCAGTTCCAAAAGAATCGGAAAACGCGCCGCCCCAAAATCTTTTTGGACAGAATTTGCCGAATAACAGGCCTGCGATTCCGGTAAAATCAGCGGACAGTCAGAATAAAGTCGTATCAGCAGCAGTCAGCGGCAGTGCTGGAGTTCTTAAACCGTCAAAAGACGCCCCGGAAAACCTGTTTGACCAAGTACCAGTGAAAATTGCCACTGCGCAACGTGCTGTTTCTGAAAAAGATAAAGCCGCCGTAAGTGAGAAGAATACAGCGGCGGCAGCAGACAATACTGTCACAAAGGAAGATACACTCCCGGATTCCGGCAGTATTAAGCGCCTTGAGCCGGAAATTGAAAAAACTCATACTACCATTGAAATGACTAAAACCGTAACTTTGATGGTAAAATATATTATAAAACTGCCGCGGAACAATATATTCTTTTCCTGGGGGTCGATGGCAATTGACTGGCTCGCGCAATTCGGCATTTTCCGCTGGATTCCGAAAAGAGTGTTCACTTACATCATAATTCTGCTGGGTTTGACCGGATTGCTCTATCTTACAAACGGACTTTTCAGATTCAATGATGGTCCGTCGGTATATCGGCTTCATGTAATGTGCACTAAATGCAACATTCGCGAAATCAGGAACATTATTGACCCTGAAGACAGCGTATGTTCAAAGTGCAAGGGAAAAATAGGTTATGCATGGCAATGCGAAGACTGCAATAAATATTTTCCGAAATTAAATACAGAAAAAATAATAATGAATGACCCCAAATTGACTAAACGGGAAAAAATAGAGCTGCTGAAACCGCCGCGGTGTCCGTTCTGCCAGTCTTCCAAAATACATTATGTGCCGAGTGATGATGCCACTTTCGGTTATTAGCAATCAGTTAAAATTCATTTTATCCAGTTCGTCAATAACTATTTGCGGCGTAATTGCAGTCATGCATGCCGGATTGCCTTTCGGGCATTCGCGTTTAAAGCACGGTGCGCACGGCTGTTTCCGGTAAACAATCTTCCAGCTTGCGGATATCGGCGAAGTCGCGGAGTGATCGGTCGGACCAAAGATCGCGACACCAGGACAACCCAGTGCCGCCGCCAGATGCATGATACCGCTGTCATTGGCCACGCATACCGCTGCATGCTTCAGCAAATGCATAAGTTCCGGCATTCCGGTTCTCCCGGCTAGATTGAACGCCTTGTCGGGAGACAACCCTTCAACCGCCTCCTGACAGATATCCCGTTCTTTAGCTGATCCCAGCACTGCGACGATCCCGCCCTGCCCGATCCACCATTCCGCCACAGTCTTGAAACTGACGGAGTCCCAGCGTTTGGAACTGCCATACGCCGCGCCTGCCGCCAGCGTCAGCAGACGCGGATGCCGGCAGAGCGCCTGTAATTCAGGGCTCAGCATTTCAAACTCAGGAATAATATTGAATTCCGGCAGTTCACCGTTCCAGTCCGGCGCTCCGAGCGCCTTAACCATGGATAAATACTTGTCCGCATGATGCAATTCGTTCAATACATGATCTTTCCGTGGCGGAAATTTAAAGCTTCTTTTTAAAAGAAAACCGCGGCCGCGTGCAGCAGCTCCGTACAGCGGCTTAATGCCGGCAAGCCGGAAATGAATGGCATCCCGCAGCGAATTATTAAAGAGAATCCCGGCGCCGGCGTTAGATCTTCTGATTCTGTAAATCTCTTCGGATGTCCACGCCCGGTGCGCTTTTTCTATCGGGATAACAACATCAACGATCGGCAAAGAATTAAATAAATCTGTCAGTGCTGCCGGGCAGATTACAAAAAGTCCGCAGCCGTCAGGCATGATTTTCTTCAACTGCATCAATGCCGGCAGCGTCATTATCGCATCGCCCAGCCAGTTTGGAACGCGTACGGCAATCCCGTCTTTTAACCGCCGAACATCAAGCGGAGTAACCGGGAATGACGGCGCCGCCGCAAGATCAGGTTTTGTTATTTTTACGTCTTTGCTCATCGCA
>CAIMFA010001010.1 GCA_903840185.1 uncultured Lentisphaeria bacterium
GCGGCCGGCGGTACTGTCAGCGCCAGGCCGATTTGAGTGTCGGGGCCGACTTTCTGAAATTCGGCAATAAGTTTGTCCGCGTTTTTCAAAATCTGGTCTATCGCGGAATCCAGATTGTCCTCTTTCAAGCTGAAAACATCATTGGTTCCAAGCATGACGGTGATAAAATCAGGCGCTTTGCCGCCGGCATATTGAATGCAGTAAGCCTTGAAATCCAGTTCCGGCGTTCCGTCTTTATCCGTCAGGAATTTGCTTTTCCCGCGATAGTCGTTCTGCGTTGGATTATACTGAGTCAGAAAAGTGTTCCAGGACCACCCGCCGTAACCTTCATGAGCAAAATTGCCGGGTTCTTTACCTGCTCCGGAATGGCTGCCGTTAAAAGTTACTTTAGGCCCGTTCTGGCGGCAGAGATTGTAGAGTTCGCGGGGATAAATTGAAGCATCTGTCAGGCTGTCGCCAACGATCAGCAGGCTTACAGCTTTAACTGAACCGGCATCAAGTGAACTCACTATCAGTTCTGTATGCCCTTCCGCTATCAATTCATTAGCGCCATTATATATCTTGATTTTCCATGGATAGCGGCCGGTTTCTTCCGCCCTGGGGGTATACCGCCATCTCGATTTATCCTGCCTGCCTTTGGCGCAATCCACGTCAAATGCGTAATTATTATAATTTGGGGACAGGATGATATTGTCGAAATAGATATTGATTTCCTGACCCGGGACGGCATAAACGGCGGGAGGCAGCACCAGCCTCAACTGGCTGTTTGAAGCGGCGCCTGCCGCGACAGCCAGAACCATAAAAGCAATAAATAATAACGCTATTTTTCGCATATTCCCTCCGGAATTAAAGTCCGCCGGTTACTTCCAGCACGGTGCCGTTGATATATGACGCCTCTTTGGATGCCAGGAACAGAATCGCTTCAGCTACTTCGGCAGGAGTGCCGAACCGCTTCATCGGAACCTGGTTTTTATATTCTTTTCTCAAATCTTCCGGCAGATCGGAAATAAGATCAGTTTCAATAAATCCAGGCGATACGCAGTTGACGGTAATGCCGCGACGGGCGGTTTCTTTGGAAAGGGATTTCGTAAACGCCACCTGCCCGGCTTTGGATGCGGCGTAATTCGCCTGGCCGGCGAACCCCAGCTTGCCGGACGGTGAAGTAATGCTGATAATCCGTCCGAAACGGTTCTGCATCATCTTCATGACCGCGAATTTACTCATATTGAACGTGCCGGTTAGATTAATGGCAATGACTGAATTCCAGTCCTCCGGCGGCATCATGCCGGTCACGCTGTCTTTTCGGATACCGGCACAGTTGACCAGTACCTCAAGCGAAGAGTGAGTATTATCATATTCGCTGAAAAATTTCTCCACGGCGGCATAATCTGAAACATCAACTTTGACAACCTCCAGCGGAAATCCCGGCCATTTTGCCTTAAATTCAGCGGCGGCGGCGTCATTGCCGCCGTAAACCGCGGTAACCGACGCGCCGTTATTAAGAAAAAGTTCGGATGCCGCACCGCCGATACCGCGGGTTCCGCCGGTGACGATTACATTGAATCCTGCAAATTTAGCGATCATACCATTTCCCCTTAAAGATTGCGTTCTTCATCTTTTTCCGCACTGGCCGCGGGAAAGTCCCTGTATAGCATAAAAAAAACCCCGGCACGGAGCCGGGGTTTCTCAATTATAAATCCTGTTGTCTTTAAAAACAGCAGTAATTACGATTTATTCAGCCTTTTGTTCCACAGCTTTTTCGGGAGCTGCAGTCTTCTGGGCCGGGGCTCCTTCTTCAACAAGCTGAAGTATGCACATTTCGGCGGCATCGCCGACGCGCACCTTTGCCAGATGAATAATTCTGGTATAGCCGCCTGGACGGGTCATGTATTTCGGCGCAACTTCGTCAAAAAGTTTTTTGACGGCAGTTTTGTTTCTGAGCTTGGCAACCGCCTGACGGATATGATGGAGACCACCCTTTTTGCCGAGAGTGATTACCTTCTCCGCAAAACGGCGGGCTTCTTTGGCTTTGACTATCGTAGTGGTAATCTGGCCATGCTCGATCAGGCTGCTCACCATATTGGCAAGCATTGCCCGGCGGTGCGCGCCGGACCGTCCGATTTTAAATGTATGTAATCTATGACGCATTATTTTTCCTCCACGGATTGAGCTTTGAGGCGTTCGGCTTCCGCTTCAAGTGCATTCAGCAGATTTTCGCTGAAAGTCATGCCCAGAGACAACCCGAGCGCTTCGATTTTTTCTTTGATTTCATCCAGAGACTTCTTACCGAAGTTCCTGTATTTTAACATTCTGCTTTCTGTCTTGGTGCACAGCTCGCCGATAATTTTGATATTGGCGTTGTTCAGACAGTTCATGGCGCGGACTGAGAGGTCGAGGACTTCCACATCCTGTGAAAGCACTTTGTACATCTTCAGTTCTTCGTCGCTCATGGAAGAAAGGACGTCTTCTTCGTCAGCCTGACCGCCGAGGAACGGCTGGAGATGATCCTTGAGGATCTTCGCCGCGCTTTCCAGGGCATCCTGGGGTTTGACTCTGCCGTCAGTCCAGACTTCGAGCTGAAGTCCGTCCATTTCTGTTTCTTCACCGACACGCGCCGCACCGACATGGTAGTTGACGCGGGTGACCGGGCTGAACATACAGTCAATCGGAATCGTACCTTCAACTTTCGGGGCAAGCTGTTTTTCAGCAGGCATATAGCCCTTGCCCTTGATTACATCAATCTCCGCACGAAACGGGATATCTTTGTCAACAGTGCAGATGATCTGCTCGGGATTGAGCACTTCAACCGTGCCGTCAACGACAATGTCACCGGCAGTTACCTGACCGGCCTTGTCTTTTTTAATTTCCAGTGTCTTGCTCTGGTCGCTGTGGAGATTCAGCCGGACGCGTTTCAGATTGAGAACAATTTCAGTAACATCTTCAACTACGTTCGGAAGCGAAGCGAACTCATGTGACGCGCCGTCAATACGGACCGCGCTGATAGCCGCCCCTTCCAGAGAGGACAAGAGCACTCTGCGCAGAGAATTGCCGAGAGTATGCCCGAAACCGCTTTGAAACGGAGCCGCGATAAATTTGGCATATCTGTCAGTTGCAGTTTCTTCTTCTATCCTGATAGATTGGGGCATCGGAAAACCAGATGCAGCAGTCATGTTATTCCTCCAGATTTATTTTAAATTTACTAAAATCGTACCTTGTCATTAGACGCGGCGACGTTTCGGGGGACGGCAGCCATTGTGCGGAACCGGAGTAGTATCCTTAATGGAGACTACTTCCATTCCAGTTGCGGCAATGCCTCTGACGGCAGATTCGCGACCGGCTCCCGGACCCTTAATCCGTACTTCGACTTCTTTCATTCCGAGTAACTGAGCCTTTTTAGCGGCGTCAGTGGCGATGACCTGTGCGGCGTAAGCGGTGCTCTTTCTTGACCCCTTAAATCCGTTTTTTCCACCGGTCGACCAGCAAAGCACATTACCGTGTAAATCGGTAAAAGTGACTTTCGTATTGTTGAAAGTAGCCGAAACGTAAGCAATACCGGCCGGAACATAGCGTCCGCTCTTGTTTCTTTTGACCGCGGCTTCCGCGGCAACAGGAGCGTCAGCAGTTACAACGGCTTCAGCGACGTCGGCAACTTCCAGATTTTTCTTTTTTTCTTCAGCCATGATTAATGCAGTACCTTTTAATGATTCTGAGTTTTAATCCTACTAACAAACACAACCCCGGCAGGCTCTTAGGTGGCAGCCAGCTTACGTTGAGTTTTGTCACGGATGGCTCCGACGGTCTGTCTGCGGCCCTTTCTAGTTCTAGCGTTCGTCTTGGTGCGCTGTCCGCGGCACGGCAGATTTCTGCGATGGCGGGACCCGCGGTAGCAGCCGATGGCCTGGAGACGGCGGATATCTGCTGAAACCATACGGCGCAGATCGCCTTCTACATCCATTTCGTTCTGCAGAATGTGGGTAATCGCCGCAATGTGCTCATCGGTCAGGTTATCGGCGCGGAGCTCTCTCGGAATTTTCACTTTCTTGATGATTTCGAGAGCCTTGCTCGGACCGATGCCGTAAATGTAGCGCAGAGCAAACTCAATGCGCTTCTTTCCCGGAATTTCAACTCCAATTATACGTGGCATAGTCTCTAATCCTTATCCTGATTTTAACCTTGTCTCTGTTTGTGACGCGGGTTGCGGGCGCAAATGACCCGGACAACGCCATTACGCTTCACTATCTGGCAATATTCGCATCTGCGTTTAACGGATGCTCTGACTTTCATAACAGTATCTCCCAGATTACTTTTAAGCTGTACATAATTTCTATAGAATTGCTTATAATTACGGAAGCAATTCCGCCTTTTCCCATGCATCCCCCATAGCGGTGTGGAAGTAGATATGTAAAGAAACATGGAACGCTTAAATTAGCAGTGATAGGGATGGATTCAAGCCATAAAAAAATAAAAATAAAAATATTTTTGATTATTTTAGGAGTTGTGAAGAAATAAGTGGTATTTTTATACGCAGGTATCCGGGAGAAATTCCGGCTTCGCCGGTGAGGAGCAAAACTGTGCCGCTTTGTAACGAGGCGGCGGAACTGGAAGTTCCCCGGAGACCACAGTAGAAAGTGCCAGTTATTTTTGAACGACTCCTTAATGGATAAGGTAAGAAAAAGATTGGTTTTTGATTAACAGACCGCAACTTTGCGGCTAAATAGAGTCTCTGCCACGGCCCCGGCTGCGTCCGGTCACCGGCGCATACTGATTGGCCCAGCGCTCCACCAGCGGCTGCAGAATAAAATCCTCCAGCTCCGGGTTTCTTTCAAGCCGGCAGTCGCAGTATGGGCATGCCGGGAAAATTTCAATATCAGCATATGTCAAAAATTCGGCGCATCTCGGACAGATCAGCCGTTTTGATAAGTCTTCATGTTTGTGATACTGATATTTTCCAGCCATTTTTCAGCTCCGTTTCATATTCTTCGTTACTTCTAATATACATCCGGATTTTGTAATATTGAAGCCTGAAAACCGAAAATGTTAAAATTTAAATATCGACAGCTATCATGTATTCATTTACGTCCATTAATCAGCAGCACCGGCAAATTTTTGCAGAAAAGTTTGAATATACATGGAAGAATGTATATAATAATATTCAGGGGAAATAAGAATATCCTTACTGGTATATATCTTTGTAGACGATGGAATGAGAGTGGAACCGTGCAATCTCTCATCTTAGGTTTTTGTGATTAAACACGGATAATTAATGCTGAAATCATTAATTTTAATGAAGGAGTTACTGTAAATGCCTCCGGTTTCAGTAGCGGCAGAGCCGAAAGAGAAAAGAAAAAAAAAGACAAGAAACGTTTTTAGAATCTGGCTGGAATTTATTCCTTTCTGGCTGTTTTACATACTTATCCGCGCGCTTCCTTTGAACGCGGCGTCCGGATTGAGCCGTCTTCTTTTCAAGTTGATCTTTACTATAGATAAAAGGCACCGGACTCGCGCCATCCGTCATCTTCTGCATGCTGGAATTACTGCAGTGGAGCAGGAGGCGGCGGATATCGCGCGGCGGGTGTATGACAATTTTTCCCAGCTGCTGGTGGAGATCATCAAAATGAGTCAGCTTTATTCTCCTGAAAAAGTCGGTCTCGCCGGATCCCGGGAGACCATGCGCGAGGTTTTTGATAAAGACGGCAAACGAATCAATGTGATTATCATTACCGCCCATTACGGCAACTGGGAGGTCGCCGGGACCGCCTACGCTGAAAAAACCGGCAATCCGATGGTGTCGATCATGCGCCCGTTCGGTAACCCGTTGATTGGTAAATACATTCTGAGCAACCGCGAATCAAGCATCCATCAAAGCATTCCCAAGGAAGGCGGCATTAAAGGACTTCTAAAAGCATTAAAAGAAGGTAAAACGATTGCCATTCTGGCCGATCAGCATGCCGGTTCGTCCGAAGGCGTGGAGACTGTTTTCTTCGGGCAGTCATGCCGCACCCACTCTTCCCCGGCGCTGCTGCATCTGAAGACCGGAGTGCCGATCATGCCTGAAGTCACCCGCCGGCTGGACAATAACTTCAATTTCGAATTTGTCCTCGGAGACCTGATCCGCTATACGCCGACCGGCAACAAGGAAAATGATATCAAAAACGTCACCCAGATGTATACTACCGCTCTGGAAAAACTCATTGCCGAACAGCCGGAGCAATGGATGTGGGTGCACCGCCGCTGGTTGAATATTAACCGCAAGAAGAGCACGAATTCTTACTCTGCCGCAAACAGCCCCGCTCCGGAAACCGATTTCTGAGCAACAATCCCGCAAGACAGGTAAATGGATATTATCAGGCACGTTGACAGAGATTCCGGCATTTTATACTCTGCACGGCTGAAAATTTAAAATAGATTGCGAA
>CAIMFA010001011.1 GCA_903840185.1 uncultured Lentisphaeria bacterium
GATCGTGCCGAAAATATTCAATCCGAATTACCGGGAGTTCTACGAGAAACGCTGGTTTAAGTCCGGCAGAAATGTCCGCAATCTGGAAGTGTCCGTGCCGGGACTGGATTACAATGTTCCGTTCGGAACCGACCTGATTTTTGAATCCGGGCGCGCTTTCAAGTTCGGGATCGAGATTTGCGAAGACATGTGGGCGGTGATTCCGCCGAGTTCATATCAGGCGATTGCCGGAGCAACGATGATTTTCAACCTTTCCGCCAGCAACGAACTGGTGTCCAAATCCGAATACCGCAGGCAGCTGGTGGAACAGCAGAGCGCCCGCTGCATCTGCGCCTATGCCTACACCTCCGCCGGAGTGCATGAGTCCACCACCGACCTGGTGTTCGGCGGACATTCGATTATTGCCGAAAACGGCCGGACCGTCGCTGAAAATGAACGGTTTCACCGCGACAGTTCGCTGATATACGCCGATGTTGATTGCGCCCGGCTGCTGAATACCAGGATCAGTGAAAGCTCGTTCACGGATGCTGAACTGCCTGAAAACGCGCAGTTCCGCTATGTCAAAATGGAAAAAGTAAATACTCCCGCAGACCTGAAATATGCCGCGGTTCCGCAGCATCCGTTTGTGCCGCAGAACCAGGGCGCCCGCGACTGCCGCTGCCGGGAGATTTTCAACATCCAGGCGGCGGGACTGGCGAAACGCTTCGAGCATACCGGTTCGCAGAAGGCCGTGCTGGGGATTTCCGGCGGGCTGGACTCGACGCTGGCGCTGCTGGTTTGCGCGGAAACTTTCAAACTGCTCGGGAAGCCGGCATCCGATATTATCGCCATTACCATGCCCGGCTTCGGCACTACCGGCCGGACTTACAATAACGCCGTCAAAATGTGCAAACTGATCGGCGCCGATCTGCGCGAGATCAGCATCAAACCCGCCTGTCTGCAGCATTTCAAAGACATCGGTCATGATCCTGAAGTCCACGATGTGACTTATGAAAACGTGCAGGCCCGCGAGCGCACCCAGATATTGATGGACATTGCCAACCGTGAACGCGGCCTGGTCATCGGCACCGGCGATCTGTCGGAAATCGCGCTCGGCTGGTCCACTTACTGCGGTGACCACATGTCCATGTACGCGGTCAACTGTTCAGTACCGAAAACCCTGATCCGCTACCTGATTCACTGGGTGGCCGACAGTTCCGGCGAAAAACTGCGTTCCGTACTGGAAGACATCATTGACACTCCGGTCAGCCCGGAACTGCTGCCGAACACCAAAGACGCGGCCATTAATCAACTGACCGAAGAACTCATCGGCCCTTACGAACTGCATGACTTCTTCCTGTACCATTGCGTTAAATACGGCGCACCGCCGGATAAAATAAAATTCCTTGCGGAAAAGGCGTTCGCCGGAGTCTATACCAGCGAAACTATCGTTAAATTCCTGAAGCTTTTCTTCAAACGCTTTTTCGCCCAGCAGTTCAAACGCTCCTGTATTCCGGACGGTCCGAAAGTAGGTACGATCAGCCTTTCCCCCCGCGGCGACTGGCGCATGCCCACTGATGCCGCTGTCAACGCCTGGCTGGAAAAGATAAAAGACAAAAATCAATAGCGACTGGTGACTGGTGACTGGCGGCTGGCAATTAACTAATCACTAATTACCATTCACCATTTACGATTAAGTTTTATTTGTGTGAACTGCGGAGGTCAGGTTGAATCAGGAAGCATACTGGGATAAGGTCGCCGGAAAAAAAGAGTTCACGGTCAAATTTTATCCGGAACTGCTTCACGGCTGCCTGAGTCATGATTCCGCGATCCTCGACGTCGGCTGCGGTTACGGCCGCACCCTGCTGGAACTTGCGGCAGAGGGTTATCCTTCGCTGTACGGAACCGACATCTCGACCAACATGCTGGAACTTGCCCGGCGGGCACTGCCGGACGCTGTTTTCGCACAAAGCAGCGGCCTGACCATCCCCTTCCCTGATAAACATTTTGACGCGGTACTGCTGATTGCGGTTCTGACGTCGATTATTGACGATGCCGGCCAGCAGAAACTTGTTGCCGAGATTCTCCGCGTCTTGAAACCCGGCGGGGTCATTTATGCCGGGGATTTTCTGCTGAACACCGATGACCGGAATGTGGAGCGGTACCGCCGTTTCGAGCATAAGTATCACTGTTACGGGGTTTTCGAACTGGATGAAGGCGCGGTGCTGCGCCATCACGATGAAGCCTATATCCGCCAGTTGTTCTCGCCGTTTGCCGAACTGGATTTTAAGCCGGTAACTCATCATACGATGAACAACCATCAGTCCAGCGGCTTTATTTTCACCGGACGGAAGCCGCTTGCTTTTTAAGATTTCGAGAGTAATTTTATCATATACTCTGCACGGTTGAAAATTTAACCATAGACGAGTATGATTGTGGATTGGATTTTTTCGATCCGACTGATTGGCGATACCCACATCGCCGGAAGGAGGAACGGAAAAAGACGGACGCAAGACGCTCGTCCCGCGACTGCGGGATTGCGATCTTTCGAGTTTGGATTCGCACTCTTCGAGGCATTCGATACCCTGGTATCGGCAGCCTCTCAGAATACGAACCAATTCTCAAAATCTTCGCAATCTATGTTAAATGTTCAGCCGTGCAGAGTATTAACCAAACGGAGGAAATGAAAATGGCCAGACATGCACTCTTAATTCTTGTGGGAAACCGTAAATCCGCCGCTGTTGACGTTCAAAAGACCCTCACCGCCTGGGGCTGCCTTATCAAAATCCGTCTGGGCATCCATGACGGCGTCCTGACAGACTGCTCCGAAAAAGGTCTGATTTTCTGCGAACTGGTCGGCGACGATGACAAACGCAACGAACTGACCCGGAAACTGAACCTGATCAAAGGCGTCTGCGCCAGGCAGATCACTCTAGACCTGGAAGCTCAAGACGAGGAAGAGGAATAATCACATTCGGCTGGTTACATTTTGTAACCGACGAATGCTTTCCTTTTAATCGAAGTTTATTCCGTCTATTTCTGTAGCGGAAGCCATTTCAGGACGTCCTGGATATATTGATCCCAGAAACCCCAGTTATGGTCACCAGGCGCTTCCTGGTAATGCAGCTTCAGCTTCAACTTCTTCAGGTGTTCCCGGAATTTGATGTTATCCTGATAGAGAAAATCTTCAGTTCCGCAGCATTGAAAGAATGCCGGCTGCGGCTGTTTGCTTTTAGCCAGTCTGGAGGCCAGGTGCAGCAGGTCGTTTTCGGAACCTTTGACTTTGGCCGCGGGGCCGAATATCCGCTGCATTTCCAGGGAAAACTCCGAGCCTCTGGTCTCCAGCGTCATAAACTCGCTGATATCAGTTACAGAGGAGAGTCCGGCAACGGCGGCAAATTTTTCCGGACAGCGCAAACCCAGTTTGAGCGCGCCGTAGCCGCCCATGGACAGCCCCGCCGCGAACGTATCCTCGCGGCGTCCGCTGACCGGGAAAAATCCTCTGACGACAGCAGGCAGTTCTTCACTGAGGAACGTCCAGTATTTCGCCCCGGCGGCCATGTCGGTATAAAATCCGCGGTGAGTATTCGGCATGACCACGATCAGGTTCATATTGGCGACATAGCGTTCAATCGAAGTGCGGCGAGCCCAGATGGTGTGGTCGTCGCTCAGGCCGTGCAGCAGATACAAGACCGGATAGGTCTTCCTGCCGCCCTTGCTGGCCATGCCGATCTGGGTTGAACTTTGCTGGGGGACAATCACATTCATGGAACATGCCATACCGAGAGTGTCGGAATGGAAATTACAGTTGAAAAAAGCCATTTTTACAGATCCTTGCAGATTTTTTCAGTGTTCATTTTTATTTGTTTCAAAACAGGGATTGTCGGGTGCGGATGATGGCATTCGACATTGCACGGACCGGCATACCCGCACTTGATCAGCGCCAGCAGCACCCCGCGAATATTGATAGTTCCTTCTCCCGGCGGAAGATGGTCCTCCCATTTGCCCATATTGTCTGAGATATGAATATTGCCGACAATGCCGCGGCAGTTGGCGGCGACCTGAATCAGATCCTCTTTCAGGTTGGAATGGTTGATGTCCACAGTCACCCGCATATTCGGTGATTCAAAGGAGCGCACAAAGTTGGCAATCTCCTCGCTGTCCGGATAGCGTTCATTGACTTGCGGCTTGTAGGGAGCAGTCTCCAGCGACAGAATGAAACCCAGTTCTTTAGCTTTTTCATGCAGCTGTTCGACGCTCTTGCGGAATTGCCGTCCCGGTCTTGGATCCAGCACGCGGTCAAGGTAGTGAATAACGTAAGGGCACGGGGCGTAAACCGCCGTATCCTCCATCCGCTTGAGTTCCTCTTCAACCGCTTTCAGACGGAGTGAATTATCAGAAGACAAAGCATTTCTCGGCAGGTCACCGTGTACTGCCCAAACTTTAACCCCGGTGCTTTCGATTTCCTCGATCCGCGGACTGATATTCGTATGTTTGCGTCCAAGTTCAACATAATCGAAACCGGCGGATTTAATTTTCTGGAGATAGGCCAGCAGATAAGTAGGATTGACTTCACTGGGAAAAATTGAAGTGCTGATGCTGATTAACATTATTAAATTCCTTTTAAATCTTTAAAGATGCTGGCCGCAATCCACATAAAGTATTTGTCCGGTAATAGATTCATTTTCCGCTAAAAATATACATGCCCGCGTAAGATCGCGCAAGTCAACCGGCCGGCCCAGCGGGACATTTTTCAAAGTTTGTTCCATCCTGGAATGTTCCATGCCGACCGGAGGCAGCACCGGCCCAGGCGCAACGCCGTTGACCCGCACCTGCGGCGCCATCTGCAACGCCGCGCTTAAAGTGGCGTCCCGCAGCGCTTTCCTGGAGAGTGAATAACTGCCGCTGCCGCTGGATACTTTCGCGACATCCTGATCCAGAAAGTTGATGATACAGCCGGAATCCCCGTTCAACTGTTCGCGGAAATTTTTCATCAGCATCAGCGGGGCGAAGAAATTCACCTCAAAATGCGCCCGTATCCCGTCTGCATTTTCTGAAGTCAACGGCTCCGGCTGAAAGATTGAAGCGCTATTGATAAGAATGTCGATGCGCCCGGCCCGGCTGCACAGCGACGCAACATCTTCCGGGCTGGCAAAATCGCAGCATACCGTCCGGTGTTTTCCGCCGCCGCCAAGTTCACCCGACAGCCGCAGAGCGGCATCCGCTGATTTGTTGAAGTGGATTATTACATTCGCGCCCGCTTCCGCAAACGCTTTGCACAGCGCCTGCCCGATGCGTAAAGCGCCCCCGGTGATCAAAACATTCTTATTTTTTATATCCATAAATCAGTCCCTGCCTTAATCTCTTTTTATGATAGCATAGATTTCAATAATAGGCAAACAGGCACAGGTTTATTCAAGATAATTCATTTTTCTTAAAATTTGTTAAATCCGCAATGTAAAAAACCGGGAATTAGTGTATTGTCTAAAGACTTTTTATTACAATAACAAACCATTGATAGCGGTGCTGCTGCAAATACTGGGGATTTTTATGGTAAAACTTGATTTTGCAAAAGGTGACGGTCTGGTTCCGGCAATTGCTCAGGACTGGAAAACAGGAGAAATCCTGATGCTCGCATACATTAACGAAGAAGCGTGGAATGAAACGCTCAAAACCGGCAACGCCACTTACTGGACCCGCTCCAGAAAAAAACTGTGGAGAAAAGGCGAAGAGTCCGGCAATGTTCAGAAAGTCAAGGAAATATACGTTGACTGCGACGAGGATACGGTGATTTTCAAGGTTGAACAGATTGGCGGAGCCGCCTGTCACGAAGGATTCCGCACCTGCTTTTTCAGGAAAGTTGAGGGCAACGTGCTGAAGATTATCGGCGAACGCGTTTTCAACCCTGACGAAGTATATAATAAATAACGGCAGCGGTCAACTATGAGCGAAACCAACAAACTGAAATTCTGCGAGACATTCGAACAGACGTTTCCTGTATTGCCGGTCAAATACAATGTGAGCTGGCATGAAGTTACTTCCCTGGGTGTCGGCGGTGAAATCCCTGTGATGGCTGAACCGCCCGATGACATGTCCCTGATTCAACTGGTCCGCTTCTGCCGCAAACAATCGGTCCCGATGTTCATTCTCGGCGGCGGCACGAATACTGTCGGCATGGATAAACCTTATGACGGCCTTGTGATAAGACTCTGCCAGAATGATTTCATCCGGGTGATCAACGGCCGCAGACACGCTACCGCCGGTGCCGGAGTCAGGCTGTCTGATCTGGCCAACATCTGCGCTAGAAAAGGTTTCGGCGGCATTTCCAGCCTGGTCGGCATTCCTGGCACTCTGGGCGGCGCGTTCCGCACCAATGCCGGGGCTCACGGCGTGGCAATCGGAGATTTTGTCACTGAACTCTGCGGGTTCGACGCCGACGGCAACCCCTGGTCGGCCAACGGCACGGACATTAAATGGGGCTACCGGACTTCTTCAATTCCGCCCGATGTCATCATTACCGCGGCGATTCTTGAATTTCCGCAGGTGGACAGGGAAACCGAGTTGCAGAAGATCAGCGAGGAATTAAAACTGCGCCGCGCCACTGATCCCAGAGGGCGCTCCGCCGGCTGTGTGTTCAAAAATGCTTCCAACAGTGATACAGCCGGCAAACTGATTGACATGTCCGGCTGCAAAGGCATGACTTCAGGTAAAATTGTCGTCAGCGATATCCATGCCAATTATTTTATGAATACCGATCATGGTTTCGAGCATGATTTTGTTGATCTGGTCTGCAATGTCCGCCATATCGTCGCGGAAAAAACTGGATTTTATTTAACCCCGGAGGTTTGTTTTATGGATCCGGAAAGTTTGAAAAAAGTGGAAGCCGCCGCCGTCCCGTTCAAAGTAGCGGTATTGAAGGGCGGCACCAGCAGTGAACGTTCAGTATCGCTTGAATCCGGCGGCGGGGTGGCAAAAGCCCTGCGCAATGCCGGCTATTTCGTGGATGAAATTGACGTTCAGGACACCGGCATTACCGCTGAAATGAGGAATGCCGACGTTGTATTTCCCGTCCTGCACGGCGGGTTCGGTGAAAACGGCGACATCCAGAAGTCGCTGGAGGATGCAGGATTGCGTTTTGTCGGCAGCGGCAGCGAGGCCAGCGCCATCATCATTGACAAGATCAAAAGCAAGCAGCTCATGGAAAAACACGGCATTCCGACCGCCCCCTGGGCTGTCGTCACCAAAGAAAACCGCGCATTTCCGTCCAGCCTCAGCCTGCCGGTGGTGATAAAGGCTCCGCGCGAAGGTTCGACCGTCGGCATTGCCATCGCTGAAACGGTCGAGGAATGGGAAGCCGGACTGGATAAATGTTTTGCCTATGACAGCGAGCTGCTGGTCGAGAAATTCATCAACGGCATGGAAACCACCGTCGGCATCCTGAACGGGGAGCCGCTGCCGGTCATTGAAATACAGGTTCCCGGCAAAATCTATGATTTTGACGCCAAATACACCCATAATCAAGGCGAAACACGTTATCTGTGCCCGCCGGAAAACATCTCTAAAGAGCTTCAGAAAAAGGCTCAGGAAATCGCGGTGAAGTTCTACCAGGTTTCAGGGGCCAGAGACATTCTGCGCGTGGATATTTTCATCACCAAATCCGGTGAAATGTATGTGCTCGAAGGCAACAGCCTGCCCGGCTTTACCGCCAGCAGCCTGGTTCCGAAAGCCGCCGGAAAGACCGGCCTATCTTTTGAAAAGCTCTGCGTCTTCCTGCTCCAGTGCGCCATGAAACGCCCGAAAAGTTGAGTAACACTTTTTAATCGGCGGAATAGAAACGATGTTATTAAAATATTTTAGAGTTTCATTCGCCGTGACGGCGGCCGGTTTAGCCGCCGGGTACATGATTGGCGGCTGGAGCGCGGTGTTCACTACCGCGGTTCTTGCCGTGCTCGAGACCAGCTTATCCTTTGACAATGCGGTGGTAAATGCCACGGTGCTGAAGGATATGGATATCAAATGGCGTAAGCGCTTCATCACCTGGGGCATGCTGATCGCAGTATTCGGCATGCGAATTTTATTCCCGCTGCTGATTGTCGCTGTAATTGCCGGAACCGGCATCATTGACGCATTCCGGCTGGCGGTATTTAAACCGGCTGAATATGCAAACGTTCTTTCCTCGGCGCATGTCTCCGTGGCAGCCTTTGGCGGAGCATTCCTGATGATGGTCTTCCTCAGGTTCTTCATTGATAAGAAAAAGACCGTCCACTGGATCAGCGCTCTGGAAATACCTTTGACCAGGCTGGGCAGGATTGAAGCTGTTCAAATGGCGATAGTCCTGGTTGTCATGTATGTTGTCAGCAAGCAGATCAATGGGGCGGAACAAGTGGCCTTCTGGGTGAGCGGTGCCACGGGGCTGGTTACTTACGTCATTGCTGACGGCATCGGTGCCGTCATCGGCGCCGGCGAAACTCAGCATAACGCGACTGCGGCAGTGGCCAAATCCGGATTTGCCAGCTTCATGTACCTGGAAATCCTTGACGCCAGTTTCTCTTTTGACGGTGTAATCGGCGCGTTCGCGCTGACAAATAACTTCTTCATCATTGCCATCGGTCTGGGTATCGGGGCAATGTTTGTGCGCAGTCTGACGATCATGATGGTCGAACGCGGCACGCTTGCGCAATTCAAGTATCTGGAACACTCCGCCTTCTGGGCGATCGGGGCTCTTGCCGTGATTATGTTCCTTGGGGCTTTCATGCATATATCTGAAGCCGCCACCGGAACTCTGTCCGTAGTATTCATCGCCGCAGGTATCATTCACTCGGTGATTGAGAAAAAGAAAACTGCGGCAGTCAAATAATTATTTACCGCTGATCGCAGCTTTCACCGCTTCCAGTGTCGGCTCGATTACATGCGGCTTATTGGCATAAACCCCTTTGATTCCCATATCGCGCAGGGTGTCTTTATGATAACCCACCACCGCATCCGGATCTTTCAGGATGTTGCCGGTCAGAATGCCGACGACTTTGGCGTCCGGGGAAATGATGCCCATGTCAACCAGCTTTTTAGCGCCGGCAACAGAGCAGCACGAGGCGGGCTCGGCACCGATTCCGGCGGCGTCAACCATCGCTTTGGCATCCATGATTTCCTGTTCGGTGACATCCTCCACCACGCCGTTGCACCATTCCAGCCCGCGCATGGCTTTTTCCCATGAAACCGGGTTGCCGATCTTGATGGCGGTAGCGATGGTATCGGGATTTTTCAACGGAACATATCCGGTCTTATTCTTCCACATTCTGGCTAACGGATTTGAACCTTCGGCCTGAATCACGGCAATGCGCGGAATCTTGCTGATGATTCCCAGCTCGTAAAGTTCCTGCAATCCTTTGCTCAGTGCGCTGTTATTGCCGAGATTGCCGCCCGGTATGACAAACCAGTCCGGCACTTCCCAGTCAAGCTGCTGAAGTATCTCATACCCGATGGCTTTCTGGCCTTCGATACGGAACGGGTTGATCGAATTTAACAGATAAATATTGAGTTTGGCGCAAACTTCCTGCACCAGTTCCATGCCATCATCAAAATTGCCTTTGATCTGAAGTGTGATACCGCCGAAAGCCAGCGCCTGGGCCAGTTTGCCGTAGGCGATTTTGCCTTCGGGAATGAAAATTATTGACTTCATGCCGGAAATGGCGGCATACGACGCCATGCTGGCACTGGTGTTGCCGGTGCTGGCGCAGGCCACGGAGGTGGCGTCATAAATTTTAGCGGCGGTCGCGCCGCAGGTCATGCCGCGGTCCTTGAAACTGCCGGTGGGGTTTTCCCCTTCATGCTTCAACAGAAAATTCCTGATTCCGGCGTATTCGGCGGCTTTGCCGGCGGGGTAAAGCCGGGTATTGCCTTCCTGACGGGTCACGATATACTCTTCGGCAACGTCCAGAATCAGTTCCTTGTAGCGCCAGACGCCGGAGGAAAGCGGGCCGCGCTTCATGCCCCAGCGGCTTTCCCACAACTGTTTAAGTTTCTTGCCGTCGATTTTGGAGAGATCGCGTTTTACATCGAGAATGCCGCCGCACTCGCAGTTATATCTTACTTGCTCAAGATCGTACTGTTTGCCGCAATGCACACATTCCAGCCAGGTATTGACAATGCCTTTCATAAAATATTCATCTCTATAATAAAGGTTAAAAAGTCTTTTGAAACTATTAATATACTCCCGCAAAACGGATTTTGAAAGTTGATAAATTAAACTTTTTTTCAGTATAATAAACCGGCAAACATCCGGGATCCTGCACATTTTGGACAGCACTCACGCTCATTTTGGACAGCCTGTTTAACCACAAAGACACAGAGGCACAAAGAAAACATTATTTACGGTTTTAAATACGGATCCATTCTGACTCCTTCTGACTCATGGCTTTTTTTCATTTTGGACATTCTGGACAACTGTCCTGCACAATGTGTTTGGGAGTACTTGGAAGGCTGGGAGGTCTGTGATGGTATTTCACGGTTCCACACTTTCCACTTGGCCCCTTTTCCTGCTTTCAACTCCCGCATTCGCGGGCTACCCCCATTTTGGACAATCACTCCGAGGAATTAGAGAGTCGTTGAACAGAACTGTTTTTCACTTTTCTCGCCTTCAACCTTTCTTGCTTTTAACTCCCCCATTCGCGGGCTCTCCCCATTTTGGACACTGCTCAGCTTCATTTTGGACACCTCTTACCCTCATTCTGGACCCCTGTCTCACTCATGTGTACCCTTCCCGCATTTGCGGGAGACAGCCATGTGCAGAATGTTTTTTGCCTCTGTTTTCCTGGTTCCCAACTTTCAACTTTCACTTTTCCTGCTTTCAACTCCCGCAAAGCGGGCTACCCTCATTTTGGACAATCACTCCGAGGAATTAGAGAGTCATTGAACAGAACTGGTTTAAAACCATGTCTCGCACAAAGGCACGGAGGCACTAAGAACAGCCGGTTTTACATCTGGCTGTCAGGCTCGTCCCGCGACTGCGGGATGGATCCATCCGTAGACATTAGAGACCTGTTGAGCATAACGCTTTTTAATTTTACAAACAACATTCTGGATCTCGCAGTTGCGGGAGACACTCGTGTGCAGAATGATTCCGGTGTAGTACTCCCGCTCCGCGCAAGTACTTCTGTCCATAGTCCGGCACGGACGGCACTACACCCGATTCCGGATACATTAGAGACCAGTTGAGCATAACGCTTTTCAGTTTTCAAACAACTTTGACATTCTGGACATTCCTGTGCGGAACCAATAAAACCATTTCTCGCACAAAGTCACAAAGCCGCAAAGGAAATCCTTTTCTTAACCACAAAACACACAAAAGAACACAAAAATATATTTCTTAACCACGAAAGGCACGAAAAAACACGAAAAAAATCAAAAAACGGAGTCAGCAAATGAATGCAGGCAATATCTGCGTTCATTTGCTGACTCATATATTATCTTCATGTCCATTCATGTCCTTCATGGTGAAAATGTATTCCGCCGTGTTCTCCGTGTCTTGTGGTGAATATTCCCGATTTTCATAGTTCCCGGTTTTGCACTTTCCACTTGACCCCTTTTCTTTCCCGCAGTCGCGGGACCCGCGAGCGGGGCACTCCCGCCAGGCGGGCTCTTTTTACTATTAGTTGTTTTGTCAACCGGGATTGTAAAATCAGAATCAAACAGGGCGGTAAAATGCAGTTTTTAAACTTATGGTTCCGTGAACGCCGACTTCCGGGATGGACAGACCATGCAGGATTTTCCTGCCTGTCTGGTCATAAAAAATTATTATTTTACTGCCTTTGCGGTAAAAATATTTGATTTATTGACTATTATTAAGTATAATATATGATTAGATAAATTACTGCCAAAAAGGTAAAATACTGGTGACATCATGAGCTATCTGGAGATTAAATCCGGCATTAACGGAGATTATGTTTCTTTTGTAAAAAAGATCAGCCTGATGGGAGGGAATTTTTTAATCAAGCA
>CAIMFA010001012.1 GCA_903840185.1 uncultured Lentisphaeria bacterium
ATTGCAAACAAAGAGCTTGCCTTTCAGAATGAAGAGAAGGCAAAACGCGCCGCCGAGCTGATCATTGCAAATAAAGAGCTTGCCTTTCAGAATGAAGAGAAAGAGAAACGTGCCTCCGAGCTGATCATTGCAAATAAAGAACTTGCCTTTCAGAACGAGGAGAAGGCAAAACGCGCCGCCGAGCTGATCATTGCAAACAAAGAGCTTGCCTTTCAGAATGAAGAGAAGGCAAAACGCGCCGCCGAGTTGATCACTGCCCAGGAACTTGCCTTGCAGGCAGCGGAGAAATATCGCATTGTGGCAGACTTTACCTATGACTGGGAAATGTGGAGTGCTCCTGATGGCACGAATCTGTACGTCTCCCCTTCCTGTGAACGTATTACCGGTCATACTCCGGCCGAGTTTTTAGCTGATTCAAATCTTATTGTAAATATCACGCATCCGGACGATCAGTCAATAGTCCGTGCGCATTTATGCGATGCTCAAGATAAACAATCCATTGAATTTAATTTTCGAATCCTCACTCCTGGTGGTGATATCCGCTGGATAGACCATGTTTGTAGCGCCGTTTACGATAAAAGCGGTCATTGGCAGGGACGCCGCGCGAGTAATCGCGATGTCACCGTGCGCAAGCGGCTGGAAGAGGAACTGCAACAAATATCTGCTCGCTTATCCCTGGCTGTTCGCGCCGGCGGTGTCGGGATATGGGACTACGATGTTAGCCATAACAACCTGATCTGGGATGACCAGATGTTCCGGCTGTATGGAATCACGGCAGCCCAGTTCAGCGGCGCCTACGAGGCGTGGACTGCAGGAGTCCACCCGGAAGACCGGGAGCGTGGTGACAAGGAAATACAGATGGCAATTCGCGGGGAAAAGGAATTCGACACCGAGTTCCGCGTGCTCTGGCCTGACGGGAGCACCCACTACATCCGCGCCATGGCATGCGCGCTGCGGAATGCTGACGGCCAGGGAGTGCGGATGATTGGCACGAATTGGGACATCACCGAACACAGACTGGCTGAAGCAATGCTGGAGAAGAGCAGGTTGCGGCTGGAGAACGTCGTCGAAGCAACCAATATCGGCACCTGGGAATGGAATGTCCAGACCGGAGAAGTGGTATTCAACAAGGAGTGGGCGCAAATCATCGGTTATACCCTCGATGAATTAGCTCCTGTCAGCATCAAGACCTGGGAAAAACTTGCCCACCCTGACGACCTGAAACAATCAGTATTAATGCTGGAAAAGCACTTCGCCGGCGAACTGCCGTACTATGATTATGAATGCCGGATAAAGCACAAGGACGGACACTGGGTATGGGTTCACTACCGCGGCCGTGTCATTACCCGCACAGCAGACGGCAAGCCGCTGCTGATGTTCGGTGCCCACGCCGAACTGATGAAGAGCAATGCCTATCTGGAAAATCTGATCAACTGCGCCACCGCGCCAATCATTGTCTGGGATTCGCAATTTCATGTAACGCGCTTTAATCATGCCTTCGAATTATTGACTGGACGCATCGAGGAGGAAGTTCTCGGACAATCACCGGATATACTGTTTCCGCCCGCGCTTGCCCCGAAAACGATGGCGCTGATCCACCAGACCGCTACAGGGAAACGCTGGGAAGCAGTCGAAATCGAAGTCATGCACCGGGACGGGACGACCCGAACAGTACTGTGGAATTCCGCAACGCTGTTTGCCCCGGACGACAAAACCCCGATAGCCACCATTGCCCAGGGGCAGGACATCACCGCCATTAAGGCTATGGAAAGGGGATTGCTGGAAAGCGAAGCGCGGTATAAGTTGATTGCCGAAAATGCATTTGATTTAATCGCACTGCTGGACAGCAGCGGGCGTTATGTTTACTGCAATCATTCTTATCTGGATATTCTAGGTTATTCTCCTGACGCTATGATAGGAGTAAGCTGCTTTGACATTATTCATCCTGAAGATAAAGAGAAAACAATTCAGCTATTTAAAAAATACCTGACCGAGAAGATACTGGAAGAAAAATTGTCCATCAGGCTGCTTTGTCATAACGGCGCCGTCAAGTGGGTTGACCATCGCGCCAGAATTATTGTTGACGAATCCAGCAACTCCATGCATATACTGCTGAATGCCATGGATATCACCGAAAGCAAACTTGCGGATGAAGCGCTCCGTCAGAACCAGACGCGTTTTGAACAACTGGCGGCGCAGTCGCGCACTATTATCTGGGAAGTCGATGCTGACGGGCTTTATACCTATATCAGTCCTATGATTGAATCGCTTCTCGGCTACCGCCAGATTGAAATCGCAGACAAGAAATACTTTTATGAACTGCATCCGGAAGACGGACGCGAAGAATTTAAGACTGCGGCATTCGCTGTTTTCAAGCGGAAAGAGCAATTCTTTAATCTGGAGAATAAACTGCTAGCCAGGGACGGACACTTCATCTGGGTTGCTACCAACGGCATTCCTATTATTGATGCGGACGGCAAACTGCTGGGCTATCGCGGTTCAGACACCGACATTACGGAACACAAGCTCACCGAGGAAGCTCTGCAGGAAACAAAGGATTATCTGGACAATCTTTTCAATCACGCCAATGCGCCAATCATTGTGTGGGATAGTAAATTCAGAATAACCCAGTTCAACAACGCGTTCGAAAAGTTATCCGGGTTGAACGTGTCAGATGTACTGGGCAAACAAGTAGATATTCTTTTCCCGGCTGAAACCAGAGAACATTCTATTGAATACATCAAGAGTACAACCGGCGGAGACCGCTGGGATGCGGTTGAAATTCAAATCCAGCATATCGACGGCAGTGTCCGGACGTTGCTTTGGAATTCCGCCACCATATATTCCACTGACGGCAGAACAGTCATCGGAACAATAGCTCAGGGACATGATATAACCGAGCGCAAGAAAGCAGAGATTTCATTGCTGGAAAGCAATGAACTCAATCGTTCCATGCTGCAGACTGTCCCGTTCGGCATGGATATTGTTGATGAAGAAGGGAATATATTATTTATAAACGAAAACCTGGAGAAGATTATTGGAAGTGATGCCGTCGGTAAAAAATGCTGGTCAATGTATCGGGATGATAAGTCACAGTGCGCAGACTGCCCGTTACATAAAGGCATAAATATC
>CAIMFA010001013.1 GCA_903840185.1 uncultured Lentisphaeria bacterium
CGAGTCCAAACGACCGGATGGCGTTCCTGCCGGCTGGGAGGCAAACAAACCCGGTTATTGGGACGAAGCTGGAAAAGTTTCGTTGAACAAAATTACTGATACTGAAAAAAACGCGCTGCAAATAACTTCACAAACCAAAGCAATACATCTTTTCACTAAACAGTGGCCAATCGCCACAGGCGATAAATGCGTTATCAAAGGGATGGTCAGGGGCAAAGGCAAGGGGGCTCTGGGCGCATATTTTTATCCAGGCGCCGGTTTGAAGAGTAAAGAATTCCAGGCGACTGAAGAATGGACGGAATTTATTGCAGAAATCACAATACATAAAACTAATCCAGAAATTAATAAAATAAGTATTGTTATCGTGGTAAATCCCGGATCATCAATCGAGTTTTCAGACGTCACGGCGGAAATCGTGACAAAACAGGAATAGAGCGGGAAGTGCTAAAGTGCGGTTCCGCTTGCGGCCTCGCGACTGCGTGGTCTAAATTTTTAAAATCTAAAAATTACTAATAAATAAAAATTTTGAACGGGTGAAATTACATGAGATCGATGCTGGCGGCAATAATTTTGGGTGTGATGGTTTTAACCGGAGTCACAGCAATCTCAGCTGAACTTGCATATCCGGTGTTTCCTCTGGAGCAGGCTCCGTTAATGGATGGCAAATGGAACGGCAGCGCGTGGGAGAATATTCCTGCCGCCATCGGTTTCACAAGCATTAAAAATGGCAGTTTTGTCTCGATGCGCCAGACTGCTTTCAAAATCGGGCGCTATGAAGATAATCTCTATATTGCCGTTAAATGTGAAGAGCCGGAACCGGATAAAATTAAGGTTGATGAGAACAATTACCGTGACGGCTGGTATCCGGATGACAATCTGGAATTCTTTTTCAGTCAGGACAAGTCGCCCAAGGGATTCAAGCAGTTTGTCACTAACAGTCGCGGCGCCCGCTGGTGCAATTTCGTCAGTCCGGGAACGGCTGAAGCCTGGCAGTCTGCCGCATATAAAGGTACAGATTTCTGGAGCGTGGAGCTGAAAATACCGTTTTCACAACTCGGCATTGGGGCCGGCATTCAAACGAAGCAGTTCTGGTTCAACCTGGGACGCGGCGCCAACAACAATCCGGACAATGAGAAATTCTCCTGCTTCGCTGCTGTCAAAGATGCTTTTGCCGATGTTCAAAATTTTGCCTTGCTGACGTTCAAAGACACTCCGGCGCAGGCTGAACTGGCGCAGGCGCGGAAAAACCTGAACCGCCTGGAAAACTGGATGCGCGACAGATTATGGAGAATCGCCAATGTCAGGGAGTCCTGCATTGCCAGCAGGCAGGCTGACGACAAGATTCAACAACTACTGATATTGAAGCAGCAGGCCAAAAAGATGCTGGAGAGCAAAAATATGGCAGGAGCGGCTGAACTCATCAAGCAGTATGATAAACAACTTGGTGAGATTAACACGCCGATGAAACAACTCATTGTGCAGTCGCAGAAACGTGACGCAAACATCAAGTTATATGTTGACGGCAGGGAAATCCAGCCGGATTCATCCGGAAAATATGTCGTCAAAATTAAAGAAGGGTTTTCTGTATTTGCGGTGGAGTGCGTTGCTTCCGGCAGCAATCCGGGAGCGCAGATTGTAATTGAAGGCATGCCGGAAACAGCATCGCGCTGGAGAGTTTCAGCCAATGATGAAAAGGGATGGATGGACAGCGCGTTCAACGACGCCAGGTGGGCGGCACCGGCGATTAAAGAAGGAAACTTTCTATGGTCAAACAATTCCGCCGCAAAGCTATATCTGCGCCAGATAATTCTCTGGAACAATACCCACGACGGGGAACTGAAATGCATCCTTCCGCCGGTCAGGGAATGGGGATTTTCCGAGAACAGCACGGACACGTTATTTCTCGCTTTATACAGTCCGCTTGCTTTCCAGCTGGACAATTACGAATTTCAGCTTGACATGCCGGAAGGCTTCGAACTGCTTGATATGAATAAAACCACCAGCGAAAGAAGCTGGTATGGCGGCACATACAAAATTAACTGCACCCCTCAAAAAGTCACTAAAATTCCGGCGGAACATCAGGGAATAAAATATAATCGTTACATAATCAAATACAAAAATGGCGATATTCCCAGGCCGGGTCCGCGTGAGTCGACATTCTTCTCGATGCTGCCGGTAAAATTAAATAAATGGAATTCGGATAAAAAGGAAACCTGTTTCTACTATGCGCGTCAGGCTCAGGGCAATTTCACGGAAATAGCAACAAAACTTCCGGTGCGAATACTGCCGCCGATCAACGGGCGGATGCTCAAAAAAGTAATGATAACGCAATATTGCGGAACTCCGTATTTTGGAACCACACTGTCAAATCAACATTTGGAGGAACATGTAAAGACCGCAGCAGCGGCAGGCTTTAATTACTGGCAGGTTAACGCACACAGTGATTATGGTAAGAAGTTCAATAACATGCTGGTTGACGGCAAGGCATCGTTGATAGCCTCGCAGAACGCCAATTATCCGATCTGGGGCAACTGCGAAATGAATGGCGCGTTGCTCAATCTCCTTGAGACCAGGCCGGAGTTCAAGGCGAAGTATTTCAACAACACCTCGGCCAGAGACAAGCATTATCAGCGGTATTGTCCGAGTTATGTGACCATCGGCGAAGGCAGGAATGCTTTCAAGGACGCGGTGAAAAAGGATTTCCAGGAAAAAATATTCGGGCCCATACCGCAGGCGAAAATAACCTGGCTCAACTGGGAAAGTCAGTCCTGGCAATTGGCCGGTTCCTATACCACTGCTCAAAAAGGTGACGAGAGCTATTGTTTCTGTGAAAGATGTAAAAAGGCATTTAAAGAGTTTGCGAAACTTCCGGCGGACAAACAGCTATCAGACGATGAAATATTTAAGAACTATTATAAGGGTTGGGCTGATTTCAGGTCCAAGCTTGACGGCGAGGTGGAAGGTATCGTAAATGAAGTTTGCAAGGAACTCGGCAAGAAATATTATCTCTACCATGGGGCGTCTGATCATACCCTCTGGGAAGCGTGCAAAGGTAAAATCGAACACGCATTTCCAGGGCTGCCCGGAAATGGCGTGGCCGACAGCAAACAGCAACAGTTCATTGACGATAAAATGGAATTTTTCAGAACAAAAGTAGGCCTTGACAGAGTCGTTGGACAAAGGTTCTCATTTTTTGGGCCTTATTATCTTATTGGATCGGCGCAGGCCTGGAAATACTGTCAGGTATTGTCCGCAGAGGGATATGTCAACGCCAGGAGTTGGAAAAGTCAGATCATCCGGATAGTGGCATCCCTGCATGAAGGTGTGGATATGCAAAGCTCCATTGAAGCTGTTGCCGGCATGTTCTACTACATTGGCGAAGCCACCCGGCTGATAGCCGAATATGAAGACCTCTTCTATGAAGGAAAACGCGAAGACAGTCTGGCGGCGTCTGAACAACTGAAATACCCGAACCTGCTTGTCCTGACAAAAGGCCACGAGCGGCTGGTTTTGTTGTTCAACGAAACCGATAAGCCGCTCAAGGTTGACTTGAACAATAACAATCTGAAAACCGGACAGAGCGCCTCGGTATTTGAAAGTTCAGAGAAAATCGACAACCCTGAAAAGATGAGCGTTACTGTTGCTGCAGGAGATGTGGCGGCTGTTCATATAAAATGAAATTATCGAATTATATTGAAATGGACTTACAGATATGAACAATGCGATGAAACTGCTTAAAGAGAACTCGGTCTTCTGGTCAAAACTGGGTTTCTGTTACGATCCGCCGCGTTTGGACAGCAGTGGCAAACCAATTGTTTTCTTTGAAGATTTCGAACGCTTCGCCAGGTTCCATAAGGATTTCGCCGACAGCGGGGTCAAAATTCATACTTCGATTCTGTTCTCCGGCTGGATTGGTGTTGACCGTTACGACTACGAACTGACCGATCGAGTTTTAGATGCCATACTCAAGGACAATCCCGATATTTATTATATACCGAGGATAAAATTGAATGTTCCGCTCGATTGGGGCAAAGATAATCCAGAGGATATTTTTGTGTATTTTCAGGGGCCGCGGGATGTCGAGGAGATTCGGCGTCTGGTCGGGACGGATAAGCATGATTTCCTCGGCTATGAGTCTAAAACCGGATATTATACCGCCGGCGGCTGGAAGGATGACCGTCCGAATCTCGGCGGCGTAATTTCCAACCAGAGTTTTTCGTCAAAAAAATGGCTTCATGATGCGGGCGAAACCTTGCTCCGCCTGATTCATCACCTGGAAAATGGACCCTATGGGAAACAGATTCCTGCATACCATATTGCCTATGGAACAAGCGGCGAAACTTGCTTATGGGGCAGAATCAGCCGCAAATTCGGTGATTACGGGATTACCAATCGTAAAGCCTTTTTCGACTGGGGCCTTAAGCAATACGGTTCGCTTGAAACATTGCGAAAGGCGTGGAATCTGCCGGAGCTTGATCGCGACAATGCCGAACCGCCACCGCCCGAACGCCGTAAAGGGCAATCCGGAAACTTGCATGGCTTTTTCCGGACTGACGAGTGCATCTGTGTAGATTACGATCTCTTTTCCTCAGAGATTAATGTCACTGCGATTGAGCATTTTGGTAAACTAGTCAAGGCAAATACTGGCGGCAAGCCAGTCGGGTGTTTCTACGGATATTTTCTGGAATGCGACAACGCAGCCTATTCCGGCTGGCTTGGTTATGAACGTATATTAAATTCTCCCTACGTGGACTTTATGGCCGCACCAAAATCGTATTACCGGAGTGAACCCGGCGAGTCTGGCGGAGAGCTCGGGCCGGCACAATCGGTCAATCGCCGTAAATTGTGGATGGATGAGTTGGATAATCGCACACATCTCTGTGTTACCGCGGAAAAGCAGTGCGAAAACATGAATGAGACGCGTACGGTAATGTGGCGTGAATTTGCCAAGAATCTGGCACACGGTTCCGGATTCTGGTGGATGGATCTTGGCGGAGGCTGGTTCGACGACCCGGAGATATTGCGAGAGGTTGCCGTCATCGAAAAGACTGCCGCCAAGATCAGGAGTAACCCGGGAAAAAGCATTGCCGAAATCCTGCTGGTCTTGGACGAAGAATCCATTTATCATGCCGTAAGCAATGGTTTATTTCATGTACAGTTGATGCAGGATACAATCAGGAACGCCAATCTCTGCGGTGCTCCGACGGATACATATCGGCTTAACGATCTGGAAACGCTGGATTTGTCGCAATACAAACTGATTGCCATGCTTAATACATTCAAAGTGCTTCCAGAACAATGGCGGCGGATTGAGTTGCGCATCCCGAAACATACTACGATGCTGTGGAATTATGCTCCAGGCGTTCTGACCCCGGATTTTGCCATAGACAATATCGAAAAAATCATCGGAATGAAGGTGAGGGAAAGAGGGCAGTTATTGCGGCCGCAACTGCTGCCGGAATCAGGCTCCTTCCTGGCCGGAACCGAGCCGATGCGGTCGGAAATAGATGTTGACGTCAACTATCCCATGTTGGAAGTCCTGCCATCCGATAAGATTCGCGTTTTGGCACGCTACGAGGACGGCGCGATTGCGGTTGCCTCCGTACAATATGACGGACGCAATGTCTTTTATACAGCTCTGCCGCTCTTAGGACCGGAACATCTGCACAGAATTGCGGCGTTTGCAGGGTGTCATCTGTATGTACCGGCAAACTGCACCGTATATGCTGACTCCCGTTTTATCGGAGTTTTCCCGAAAGTCGATTTTCGGAATGGAAAAATTGAATTCAAACATGAAGTTTCGTTGGAATCAGCAGTTACGGATCGGCGGGAGATTGCAGTAAAATCCGTGGTATTGAATTTAAACTCTAAAGAAATGGAATTTTTCTCCATTCTTTGACAATTAACTCGCGAGGAAGTAAAATTCTAAACGTTTACAATCAAATACAAAATCAAGGAATATAACAAAAATGCACAGTCCTAAATACAGTTTATTTTTCGACAATCACACGATGAAGGCCTGCCCGGATGTGGCCGCTAATTTTGACGCGCAAAAATTTGTCGCCGAAGTCAAAAGCTGCGGAGTGGATTTCCTGACTTTCCACGCCCGTTGCAATCAGGGGTTTGCCTATTATGACACGAAGATCGGGATCAGGCATCCGTCATTGCGGCGCGACTTGTTCGGCGAACTGGCGGAAGAGTGCCGTCAAAACGATATTCTGCTCAACGCTTACATCAACGCCAGAATCAGTCATGAGGAAGGGATGCTGCACCGCGACTGGACCAGGATCACGCCGGACGGGCAGACTTACGCGTTCAATGCAAAGAAAGACAATGCCGGATTTATGACCATGTGTTCGTCCAATTCCGGTTATGTCGATCACGTTATCAGCATGGCGCTGGAGGTTCTTGAACGCTATCCGGTGTCCG
>CAIMFA010001014.1 GCA_903840185.1 uncultured Lentisphaeria bacterium
GGTTATTTCTTGACGGCTCCTAACCTGGATTATTCATAAAAAATGGATGAAAGACGAAAATATGCTCAAAAAGAAAGATCTTGACGATGCCGCAGTCGTAGCAGCGCTACGGCGAGGACATCGGCAAAGACTTAACTTTGAGCAGATTGCAGTATTTCGCCATTCGTTTATGAATTTTTCATGCTAAGATTCACCATAATATAAGGTATTGAACAAACAATGACTAATCGCATCCCTAAAAGTTGGGCCGTTCTGGCAATTACGAGTCTGGTTTCAAGCATGACCATGGGACAAGTTATCTTTGAAGATGCTTTTGATTCCAGCGACAGCCTGAAAAACTGGAATATCCATGAAGCAAATGTCAAGATTATAGACAAAGCGCTGGAAATCAGTCTTGCCGGGCGTTCTAAAATTGCCGGCCCGGCGGGATTAAGCAAAACGCTGCCGACGGCTTTAACCGCCGGACGGCGCTTGAAAATATCCGCACAGATCAAAGGCGAAAATATTGCTCCTGCTAAAGAAGTCTGGAATGGCGGCAAATTTCAGCTTGCGCTTACTTATGGAAAAAATCAGAACAACTGGCTGCAGGCTAATGTGAAAACCGGTACTTTCGACTGGGAGGACATTAAATTCTATCCGTACACCAACCAGGACCTGACCGGAGCTGTACTGAATATCGGCTTTCAGGATTCGTTCGGCAAGCTGTTTTTCCGCAACCTGAAAGTGGAAGTAGCTGATACCTTCCTGAATTTTGCGAAAGCCGCCAATATGGGTCTGGCTGACGAAGTCGAAGGGGACGGCAAAGGCGGCTGGTCGGATCAGGGGCCGGATAATGACGGGAAGAATTTTGATTTCAAAGCTCCGATGTATGCCAATGTGCCGTTCCAGCCGGTTAATCCCGCACAAAATAATAATAAATCCATCATCACGTTTAAGTCGATGAAATTCCCGGCCGGGGTTGAGAAAGCCGCTTTTGACATCGCTGACAAAAAAACAAAGGCAAAATATCTTTATCTGCTGCATACCCTGTGCTGGGGTGCCGGCGACGGGAAGGCCGGTTCAATCAAGCTGACCGGAACCAATGGCAAGTCCCAGTTGATTGAAGTAAAACTGGGCATAGATGTCGGCGACTGGTGGTCTCCCAAAAACCTCGCCAACGGTTTTATCGGCGCGGCCTGGACTACCACCAGCGGCGGCAGGGTCGGGATGTATGTTTCACGTTTTGCGGTAAATTCCGATCTGGATGAAATTAAGCAGATTGAATTGATCTCCGCTAATCTCACGCCTGTCTGGCTTGTCGCGGCAGTCACTTTGTCCGATACCGAATACAAATTCCCGTCAACGGAAAAATTCATTCAAAAAGCCGATGCGGTCTGGAAACCGGTTGATCGCGCCGCCCAACCCGCCATCGTTGAAAATTCAGCGCTTGACCGTTCGAAATTTCTGCCGGCCGTTAAAGCCGGAGATCAGGGCAGAGTAATCGCAAATTCGAATGGACAACTGGCATTTGAAAAAAATCCGGAAACCCCGGTACGCTTCCTTTCCGGATGTGAAGGCACTGACGCATTCTGGGGCCGCGCCGGAGTGGCGCCCGCGCAGTTCACCAGCCATGAGACTATTGCCGCGTATGCACGTGAACTGAAGAACAACGGCTACAATATGACCAGGCTGCATTTCATCGACACGATCCTGATGCGCGGCGGCAAAACGGATTGCGACTTCAATCCTGATACTTTAGACAAATTTGATTATTTCATTTATTCCCTTAAAGAAAACGGGATTTATCTGAACATTGACGCCATGTCCAGCTGGACCGGATATACAACTTTAAGCCCGTGGGACCCGAAAGTTGTCGGCAAAAGTGACTTTAAATATAAAATCCACTTTGACCCGGCGGTGAAAAAGAACTGGAGCGACGGGGTGAAAAAACTTTTTACCCGGGTTAATCCCTATACCAAAACCCGGTTGATCGATGATCCGGTCTTAGCCATGATCATCGGTTGTAATGAACAGGAGTTTGCTTTTATCTACGATTTTGACGGTAATCTGGCGCTGCCGTCCTGGCGGGAATTCCTGCGCAACCGCTACGGTTCGATTGAGAAATTAAAAACCGCGTGGGGCAAGGATGCTCCGGATGTATCAGACTTCAGCAATATTCCGGCATTTAACAAAGCTGATTTCCAAAGCAAAAGCGCTAAAGGCGCCGATGTCGGACGGTTTGTCAAGGAAACTGAAATCAACACCGTCAACTGGTATCGCAATGAACTGCGCGATATGGGATACAAGGGTTTGTTAAGCGCTTACAACATGGGCAAGAATTATCACTATTCAGCCGTGCGCAACTCGGTGGATCTGGCCGAATACATCCGGGCAGAAATCCCCCTGACCGGCGGCCCGACGGAATGGAAGGGCTTGTGCCCGTTTCACAAGGA
>CAIMFA010001015.1 GCA_903840185.1 uncultured Lentisphaeria bacterium
CAGCTGCCTTTTGGTAATAATTTTACCCTGCAGCGCGTACATTCCATGCAGAAAGCCGACGGTAAACGCGGAGCTTGAACCGATGCCGGACATTGCCGGGATATCGCTGGTGTGAACCATTTCCAGCCCTTTGGGATACTGGAATTTCCGCAATACTTCCCTTACCACCGGATGCTTGATTTCATCAATAGTCGCGGTCTCTTCGCGCAAGGTATATCTTATCCGGTATTTATAGTCAAAGAACGGCGGCATATTGCGGGAAATGATATAGCAGTATTTATTGATCGTGGTGCTGAGCACCGAGCCGCCGTGCTCCCGGTAGAATGCCGGGAAATCAGTGCCGCCGCCGAAAAACGAAATCCGGAACGGGGTGCGCGTAATATTCATGATAAAACCTATTTAGCGATTAATGATTTATCCAGGAATTCGTCCCTGCGCGAAATAATTGGATTCTTTATCGGCCACCAGATATTCAATTCCGGATCGTTCCATTTATAGGTGAACTGCCCCTTCGGATTATAATAGGTGGTCTGCTTATAATGGAAGATGGCGCTTTCACTCAACACTACATGGCCGTTGCCGTGTTTGGGCGGAATCAATACCTGCGCACGGTTTTTCTCCGAAAGCGTAAAGCCCTGCCATTTGCCGAATGCCGGAGATTCCTTGTCGCAGTTGACGACCACAAGATAAAATTTACCGTGCAGGCAGGAAACCAGTTTCCAGGTTTCAGCATCGCCGTGAATGCCGCGCAGCACATGCTGCGATGAGGTGGAAATATCGTCCTGAACGAATTTTATGTCAATTCCGTTCTCACGGTATAACTGTTCGTTCCACATTTCCACATATTCGCCTCTGAAATCTTCGAACACATAAGGATTGATCAGCAGAACGCCTTCCAAATCAGTTTTTGATACTTTCAGCATAATGTTTCCTTCCAAAAATTATAACGGACGCCATACGATCAACGAAGATTCATGCAGCACCCCGCCCAGGAACGGACGGTAGGTGCTGATTATTTCAATTTTCTTTTCCTGCTCCAGCTGTTTCAGGGCAGCCAAATAGTTCTCCAGGTAATTTCTTTTCCGGCAGTATTTCAACGCCAGAAAATCATAGAGATTGCTTTCCGAATAATATTCCAGTACAGGTTCATACTGGACAACAATTTTCGGCCTGCTTTTGATCATAAAGTCCAATATTCCGGCAAAGTTTGTGCCGAGCTGCTCAAACGCATGTATTGTAACGATGGAACTGCCGGGCGGGATAAAATTGGCGTCTTTGATATCCATCATATCCAGTACATGCCCGGAAATATTTCGCTTAAGACATACGCCGAGCTGGTCGGCGATCTTTTTCGAAGCGCAGGTCCAGTCCGCGGCAATCAAATTGGCGTCCTTGAACAGTTCGGCCAGCATCAAAATATTCTGGCAGCTGCCGCAACCCAGTTCACAGATGGTATCGCTGCTGTTCAGATATTTGTAAAAGATACAATGTCTGGCGATCCTGAACAAGTCGAACTCAAGCTGCAGATTATCGGAAACGATCAACTGATTATTGTATCTTAGAAATTTGTTTCCCCGGAAATAACCCGGTTTCAGGCTGTTTAAAGAAGCGCCGTCCCGCAGCAGTTTATTATAATTTTCCGTCCAGCCGGATTCAAACGCCGCCAGATTTTCCGCTTTGGTCCTGGTAATGGTTTTCTGGTCAATCCGCTTAAGAAAATCAAGCACATATTCGGCCTGTTCCTGAGCGTCCGCAAGATGATGTGCAGAGGCGACATTATCAAGTTCGCGGCGAATGAATTCAGGCAATGTTCCTTCTTCAAAATGGAACATCCGTTCAAAATCTTCTGCTGTTACTTTCTGTTCTGTCATTTTGTTCCGGATAATTCCTTTTGAATGATATTTTTGATTCCGGGGGCATCCAGCATTAACAATCGCCTGATGTCTTCCAGCGTGCCGTAATAGCAGCAGAACTTGTCCGGGATTCCGTGATATTTGACTTTGGCGTCAACTGCGGCGCACACAGATTCGAACAGTCCGAACGCGTCATGAATCACCAGCATTTTGGTTTTAGAATAGCGCGCCAGAACTTCAGCATCCAGCGGCTTGATGGTGTGAAAGTAAAGCAGATTGACGTTCATGTCTTTGCACGCCTCGTAAACATTGTTCAGCAGAGGGCCGGCGGTAATAACGGTCAATTCAGCGTTATCTTTATGAAGAACGACATTGGCTTTTCCGAATTCCACCGGCAGGTCCAGTTGATGCTCATCCGCCGGGATTCTGAAGTAGGATGGTTTGCCGTTGGCATATTGCGATTCAAGCAGCATGCCCAGTTCTTTTTTGCTGCCCGGCTGCATCACTTCCATTCCCGGCAGCATGCGCATCAGCTCCAGGTCGGTATAGCAGTGGTGAGTGGCTCCGTCCCAGGCGTAGTCAAAAGAGCCGCCGCAGGAAACAATATTGCCGCCGAACCCGTTGTAACACATATCCAGCTTGACCTGCTCATAACTTCTTTCTGTAATGAACGGGGCAATGGTATGAACAATCGGATGCAGATTTTGCGAACTCATCCCGGCGGCCATTGAAATAAGCGTATTTTCACAGATGCCGATATTATAGAAGCGGTCAGGGAAACGGTCGGCAAAATCCTTTAGAAGGAAAACGCTGATGTCCCCCAGCAGCAGTATCAGCTTTTCGTCTTTTTCCGCGATTTTAATAAGAACTTCTTTAAAGTGTTTTCTCATTTCAATTCTCCCAGCAACATTTCCATTTCCTCTTTTGACGGACTGCGGCGATGCCATGCGAACATATTTTCGGCCAGAGTTTTGCAGCCGCAGCCTTTGATCGTATCAGCGACAATCACTTTCGGTTTGCCGTTTGACGGTGCTGACAATGCGGCTTTTAGCGCGCTGATGTCATGGCCGTCAACTTCGATGGTATTGCAGTCAAACGCCCGGAATTTGTCGGCGGGGCGCGTGATAGGCAGGCAGCGTATCTGCGATTTATTGTGATCCAGCAGCACCGTGAGATTATCCAGTTTCTGGTGAGCCGCCACCATCAGCGATTCCCATACTGTGCCTTCGTTGCTTTCGCCGTCTCCGATCAGCACATATACTTTCCGCTGAGATTTCTTGATTTTCAGAGCCAGGGCAATGCCGGCGCCGACACAGCTTCCGTGTCCGAGCGATCCGGTTGACAATTCAACGCCGGGAACCCGGTGCCGGTCGGCGTGACAGCCGAAAATCGAACTGAACGCCCCGAAATTATAAACATCCTTTACCGGGAAATAGCCGGAATGGGCGAGGGTGCAGTAATGCGCCAGCGCCGCATGACCTTTGCTCAGGATAAAAATATCGCGTTCATTCCATGATGGATCGGCGGGGTTGTGCTTCATTTCTGAATAAACGGCGGCGAGCATTTCCACCACTGAAAAGCAGGTCGGGATATGACCGTGCCCGCTGTGCTGTGAAATGCGCAAAATGTCCTGACGGACACTCTTACAAAAGCAGTCCATAAGCTAATCTCCTAATAGTTTTCTTTTTAATTTGATTCCAGTCATCTGCTCAATATGCTTTCTCGCTTCAAGCCCGAATTTAGTTTCTATCATGTTTAAATATCGTGGATTTTTAAAATATGTTTCAAAGGCGTAGTCCCTGAATTCCAGCACCTGTCTGGCCGTGAGTTTTTCCGTCGGCAGCGGCAGGAAATCATAACCCTGCGAGGCGTATCCCAGCCAGTTGTCCGGCAGCGGCAGCCCCTGCTTCAGCGCCGCCTCGTAAAGGTCGGATCCCGGTATTGCCATGGTGCAGAAAAAGCTGGGAAAAGCAGCCATAAGTTCAGTAGCCAGGTTTAAGGTGTCCTGCATGGAATCATAATCATCGCCGGGCAGGCCGAACATGAAATTGGCGCAGAAGTCAATGCCGTTGTCATGTGATTTTTTTACGACCCGTCTGACAACTTCCACGTCGTAGCTGTCTTTCCCGACATTGGCACGGACTCGCGTATTGCCGGTTTCTATGCCGATCTTAAACCAGTTGAATCCGGCTTTCTTCAGCGTCTGAAGATGTTCAACACTTATTTTATCAAGCACGTCCACTCTGGCGAATGCGTTGATATTCAGATTGTATCCGCGTGCAATAATCCCTTCCGCGATCGGCAGATAGTGTTTGGGATTGAACACAAAAAGTTCATCGTGAATATTGATGTGTTTCACATCATATTTATTTACCAGGATATCCAGTTGTTTGAGCACCCATTCAGGACTCCAGTAGCGGATTTTATGTTCGCCGTAAGTAGCATGAATGGCGCAGAAGCTGCATTTGTAAGGACAGCCGAGGCTGGTAAAGATAGAGGCGAATTTAGTTCTTTCACTGAAATCGCGCATGCACATCCAGCTGAAGGCGCGATATTTGTCCATCGGCAGCAGGTCCCAGGCGACATCATCCAGTTCATCGCTGAGATTGCTGATGTTCTGGGGACGGGGATTTTGTTTGACCTCATCGCCGTCTTTCCACCACAGGCCGGGAATTTCGTCAAAAGGTTTACCGGAGAGCATGTTCTCCAGCGTGTAGAACCCTTCTCCCTGTGCAACGAAATCGCAGGCTTCCTCTTTTAAAGTGCGTTCCGGCAGCGCGGATGGATGCCAGCCGGTAAGAATCAGATTTTTGGCCGGGATTTTTGCTTTGATCTTCCGGCACAAGTCGCCGACGCCGACCATGATCGGTGTGCTGACATTGGCTTGCTGGCTGTAACAGATGACTGCGATATAACGGGGATTTGCATTCTCGATCCGCTGTACGGTTTCGTCAAAATCCAGATTTTCCGCATTGGCATCCAGCATGCCGACCGCAAAACCCTTTTTCCGTAGAAATCCGGCGGTTAACGCCGCCCAGAAAGGGGTGTCAATCGCAGAGAATTCCTTGCTCAAATCCTGATAAACTTTTTTTCTGGTTCCGCCCGGATTGATTAATAAAATATCTTGTCTACTCATGGCCCATGACCTCTTTTATATTTGAAAAAATAAATCTTGACAAAATCGCGACAGGAGAGCTTAAATATATTTCCCCTGAAATAATCTTTTCCATTACTGTTTTTACCGGCAGCAGCTCCACTGAAGTTATTTCATTGCCGTCGAACATTTTTCTGCGGTTGAATTCATCCGCGGTCAATTCTATCTGGAAAACACTCAGCAGCACCGGCATTCTGCCGGGCATTTCGGAAATCGGGATTACCGGCTTGAATCTGTCCAGCGCTTCAATGTATATTCCGGCCTCTTCCGAGAGTTCACGCCGGGCTGCTTCCACCGGGTTCTCATCCGGCATGGAATCGCCGGCCGGCAGCTCCAGCGGGCAATCACTTATCACCGGTCTTTTGACCCTGACCATTAGAATGCCGCAACGGCTGACTACCGGCAGAACCACTACTTGCGGGCGGTCATATTCCAGCGTAAAATAACTGCCGCGGTCCATCACTTTGAACCACTGGTTCCGGTATTCCTCTTTCACCGGTGCCAGGCCGGGGCATAATATTGCGGGAGCTTCATCCGGGCAATGAGGAACGGCGCGCCTGTTCATCGTGTCAGGTACCTTTTGCCGAGTTTAATTTTCCCCCGCCAGTAGTTCAGCAGATCCTGCATGGTCTGCTCAAACGTGATTTCCGGTTTCCAGCCGGTGTGCTGCATGAACTTGGAGCAATCCGGCAGTTGCAAATCAGCATCAAGCGGTCTAAGCCGTTCCGGATCAATTTCAATTTTAATATCTTTTCTGGATGAACAGGAGATCAGATAATTCAGCATATCTGCAACAGTGCAGGAATAACTGCCGCCGATGTTATATACCTGGCCGGCTTGCGGATTGACAGTCAGCAGCATGTAATAAGCTCTTACCGCGTCCCTGACGTCAGCCCAGGTCCGCAGCGAATTCAGATTGCCGACTTTAACCGTCGGCGGAATAAGTTCAGCTTCAATCATAGCGATCTGCTTGGCAAATGTGGATTCCACAAAAACGTCGCCACGGCGCGGGCCGGTATGGGTGAACATTCTGGTCACCATGATTTTCTGTCCGTAGGCCTCCGCATGAAACTGCCCGACCAGATCTGTACCGATTTTGGAGATGGAATATGGCGATGCCGGATGGAAAGAACATTGCTCGTTGATCGGCAGTTTTTCCCGTGGAACTCGTCCGAAAACTTCGGACGAAGAGCAGACATGAATCAGCGGATCTATTCCCTGACAATGCCTCAGCGCTTCCAGCAGCCGCTCGGTTCCGAGAATATTGGTATCGAAAGTGTGGACCGGCGCGCTGAAGCTGGTTTTAGGATAGCTTTGCGCGGCCAGATGGAATACATAGTCAGGCCGCGCTTCCGCCACGGCAGCCTGCAATGAAATATAATCGCACAGGTCGCCGTTTATGAATTGTATCCGGTCTTTCCGGTTGACCCTGTCCAGCAGATGTTCGACATTATCCATCGGGCTGCGCCAGCGGCACATGCCGTAGATTTCCCAATCGGTTTTTTCGAGCAGAAAATCCGCCAGATGGCTTCCCACCATTCCGGTTATTCCGGTAATTAAAACTCGTTTTTTCATTTTCTTCCCTTTTCCGGTTTTTCTAAAATAAATTCGGGGAGTGTTATTTTGTCCAATGCTGTTTGAAGAGTTCTATTTCTTCCCAGTGAAGCTGTTTGCCTGTTTGAATATAATCGTTGTAACTGATCAGATTCCCGTCCGGAAGTTTCGGGCACATTTTACCGGTCATTACATCCAGAGGCAGTGCCGTTTTTTGATTTATGGTTTTGTAAGTTTCCAGCAATTCGACTGCGCAATCAAACAGATTGTATGCATAGAAAATACAACTCATTATGAGGACATTTTCGTCGTTCCATACGAACGCGCCGCCGCCGTTTTTGTATTCAAAAACCGGGTCTTTAAGATAGAGAGCATCTCCGGTCAATACCTGTCCGTACAGATGAGAGTCAAGACCTGCCGGTTTGCCGTCTTGATCGAAAGTGATATAGCCGCGGTCAAAAGTTTTTCTCGGATATCTGCTGACCGTAATATCGAACAAATGAAAGCCGTTTGCCCTGAGCAGAACATCTATTTCCGCAAACAATTCTGGTTTTTTAATGGGGCCGAACCATACTTCGGATTTAATTCCGAACAATTGCGGAGATTTCAACAGCGCGTCCGCGCCGTCCAGTATTTCACTTTCAAAACCCTCGGTGTCAATTTTTAAGAAATTTACTTTTGCCGCCACTTCCGGCGGCAATGCTTTGTTCAGGCAGACCGTATTTACCGTTTTGGTTTGCATCACTTTATTATTTTCTGACATGATACTATGCATTCTGTTCAGAAAAATCCTGTCGGACATGCGGAGTCCGCTGCTATAAGGGAACTGAGTAATGTAAAGTGTTTCCGAGTCTGAATTTTTGCCGCCGACGGCATACGGATAAACAACACCCTGCCTGCCGGAATCATGGATCAATTCATTCAGCAGTTTACATTCCTTTTCGTCAAGCTCGAAACCGATACAGTTGATGGCTTTGGCAAATGCCACCCATTCACTGCATAAATCGCCTCTAAAGCCTACATCAACTAGATTTATTAAAGCCTTAACCGGAAAATCACCAGCTTGAATCAAGCGCGGAAAGTCCTGATCCTGAAATGCAAATTTAAACGTATTTACTTTTTCGCGCACTCTCATGCGTAATTTTCTCAGAATCCGTTTTACATATTGCTTCATCGGCTCATGTCCTGTTAAGAATTATATTGATAATATATTGTGACTGAAAGGGTTTTCCAATCATGCAGGGAATTTTGCTTTCTTTATAATTATTTCACGCAGCAGTGGAACCGGATATAGCGATTTTATGAAAAAGACTAAAGTCTGCCGGGTTTTGCCGGAGAAGAGCGGGAAAATAAATG
>CAIMFA010001016.1 GCA_903840185.1 uncultured Lentisphaeria bacterium
CATTTTGGACAGTCCCCGACCGCAGAGGGCACAGAGAAATACAGTTCTTAACCGCGAAAGGTTTACCCGCCGCAGGCGCTGTACAAAGGAAAACCTTTTTATTCACGGATTGCACTAATTGGCACGAAAAATAGAAACACTTGCGGTGAATTTGATTTTGTGACGCAAAATCAAATTCACCGCAAAATATTCATTCGTGTAAATTCGTGTAATTAGTGGACAACCATTCCCCGGTTTTCATGATTTCTCATTTTCAATTTTCAATTTTCAATTTTCAATTGTTTTTTACTATTAGTGTTTTTGTCAACAGAAATGGATAAAACAGTCTCAAACAGGGCGGTAAAGTGCAGTTTCAAACTCAGTTTATTTTGTTGAAGACCTGTTCCAACAGATTGACTTGCTGGATTATAACGCTATATTATACATAACAGTACAGAACAGTATGCAAATATTTCTATGGAGCAAAAACTATGAATATTGAAGTAATTGTGGAAAAATATCAAAAAAGAGTGGCAGAGCGGGAAAACCGGTTGCGGGAGTTTGCTGCGGGGAAACGGCCGTTTCTAGTAATTCAGCGTCCGAACAACAGCCAAGTGTGGAATAATTGTTCGTCGGTGGAATTAATAATGGCAAACAATCTGGCGTTATTTGCGGACAAGGTTAATCTGGACTGGACGGACGAACTGCCTTACCTGGAACCATGGGCAGGAGTCGGAGTATATGCCAGCGCCTTTGGATGTGAATATTTATGGCGGGAAAATGAGGCGCCGGCGACACATTACCGCTACCTATCGTTACCGGAGGCTGAGGGCATAGCATATCCTGACTGGCAGCAAAATCCGATTATGCAAATGGTGCTGGATACCATTGATCTGATGAATGAACGCACCGGCGGGCGGTTGCCGATTGCTCTGACCGACACACAGTCGTCCTTCGATACGGCAACTCTGATCGTAGACTCAACTGAATTTATCACCGGTTGCTATGAATATCCGGAAACGTCGAAACGTCTGCTGGGGATGATTACAGACTTGATCATAGAATTCAGCAGGGAACAACTGCGGCGGATTGGTCCGGGCAACGCAGCCAAACCGGGGCATATCATGGTTTCAGCGCCTTTTCTGTCAGGCATTTCGGTCTCGGATGACAATCTGTCGTTCTGTTCACCGGATTTCAACGCGGAATTTTCCATGCCCTATAATCACCGGCTGGCAGAAGCCTTTGACGGGGTATATATCCACTCCTGCGGCGTATGGGCGCATACCATGGCGATTCTGGAACGTACCCGCGGCGTTACCGGCATTGATTGTGCAACCAGTCTGGATTGCGATCCCAGTCCCAATTTGCCGGCGGCAATCCGCAGGGCGATGTGCGGCAAAGGGATTCCGGTGAAAATCAGAGTGGGAAGTGATGTAAAAAGCACACTTGCCCAACTTGAAGAACTTGTGTCGCCGGATATACAATTAATCATTGAGATAGGATATGATCCGGTCAACGCTGAAACAAATTATAAACAGGTGGTTGAAAAACTCAATGAACTATATCGCATCTGAATTTATTGGTATCGATGGCAATGACCATAAACCGAAATACCGGCAGTTGATCGCTGCCGTCCTGCGGGCTGTTGCAACCGGACAACTCGGAATTGGCGCACCTTTACCATCGATCAACCGGCTTTGTCGCGATTGCAATATTTCGCGTGACACTGCGGTAAAAGCTTATGCTGAACTGGCGCGGGATGGTGTCATTCGCTCCTGTCACGGCAAAGGCTTTTTCATTGCGGCTGCTGCGGACGATTTGCGGGAACTGCGGGTGTTGTTATTGATGGATACAATTAACTTATACAAAGAGGATATTTATCGCGGCACAATTGCGGCTTTGCCGGGAAACGCCCGGACGGATATGCTGTTTCACCATTTCAGCCCGTCGGTTGCGGCGACATTATTGCGGCAGCAGGGTTCATCGTATGACGGGATCGGCATTATTCCACCTGGGAAAATGTGCGGTGAAGAGCTGATTGCCGCAATCAAAACACTAAGCGAAGGCGGACGGCGTATTTTTATGCTGGACTGGCCTGCCGACGATTTGCCGATGCCCGGCGCTTTTCAGAATTTTCAACACAGTTTTGATGCGGCGCTGGCCCCATATAAGGAGGAACTGCGACGCTACCGCCGCCTGAACTTGAGTATCAGTAAACCGTATAACCATATTCTTGCGGAATTGAACGATGGTTTTGTACAGTTCTGCACCCGGCAGCAACTTAATTTTTCGACTGATGAAGCCGCCGTTCCAGTCGCGGGTGAACTTTATCTGACCGTTAATGACCTGGACATGGTCAAATTGATCAAATGCGGTTTGGCCAGCGGCTTGCGGCCGGGAGAAGATTATGGACTGATCACCTACAACGAAACGCCGGTAAACGAATTGATCTGCGGCGGACTTTCATCCATCAGTACTGATTTTATCAAACTGGGGCAGTGTTTTGCCGATTTTATGCTGGGTCGAAATGACTCTGCGGTTACCGTGATTCCTGCCCGATTGATCCGTCGTCATTCGTTCTGACGTCATGCCGTAAAATACAGAACCCGCACGGTGCGACTTGCTTTTCACCAGTAACCAGTCACCGGTTTCTATATATTAGTGAAAATGTCTATGAATGACTGTGTTAGTATTTATAAATAAATCATTTAAATGTATTTTCAACGAATTCATACTAACACCTGCCGCTTGAAACCTAAAACCTAACTTTTTTGCTGAAAATAAAAATTAAGGGGATTGACAAATCAGGGAACATATATTATAATCTTTGTAGACATAGAGGGAACATAGAATAAAAATGATGTTGTAAAGCGGCGGGTACAATGAGTAAAAGCGACTTTGTGTATGAGGATTTAAAAAATTCAATTCAGAATGGCAAATATGCGGTAGGCGCAAATTTGCCGAACGAGATTGATTTTTCAAAACAGTTGGGCATTTCCCGCAAAACCTTGCGTGTGGCGCTGGACCAGCTGGAATCGGATAAACTAATCGTCCGCTATAAGCATCGCGGTACTTTTGTCCATAGGAAATCTTACAAGGAAAAAACGATTACTGTGGTTATCCCCCGGGCCAGCTATATTGACAAAACCAGTTTTAGCAACTGGTTTGTGGCGCAGTATATACTTGAAGGCGTGTTCGGCCAGGCCAGAGAAGCGGGCATGAACATCGCGATTCAATATTTGTATCCGGATGATCAGCCGCTTAATGAAGGCGTGGATATTTTGCTGAAGGATAAGGCCAGCGGGTATGTGTTTCCTTCAATTGGCGGTTATGCGCCAATCATTAAGGAACTGTCCAAGCGCGGCGGATGTGTTGTGGTAAGGCACTGGTGTCCGCTTGATTACGCTCATTCTGTATCTGTAAAGTACCGTGAAGCTGTATACCATGCAATCAAGTATTTAGTCAATTCAGGACGCAGAAGAATTGCATTTTTCGGACCTCCAAGGGATGAGGTGGCGAGCGCCGGTTTCATGGAGCGCTATCTGGGTTACAGGAATGCCATGGAAGAATCGGGCCTGCCGGTTACTCCGGAATTATACCGGGTTTGCGGGAAGAATTCGGAAGACGCGCATGCGGAGGCTCGGAAAATGCTGGCTGACGGCGTCAGGCCGGATGCCATTTTCTGCGGAACCGATCTGCGTGCATTCGGAATTATGCAGGCATTGCGTGAATCAAAAATTAAAATACCCGAAGATATTGCGTTGATCGGCTTCGACAATTTGACGGAATGCGAAAAAATGGTTCCGCAGTTATCAACGATAGACAGTCATTTGTGCCGTTCCGGCGAATTGATGTGCGATATTATCAAGAATGCGATTGATCATCCGGAGGCCGGATTTATCAGCCGTTCGCTGGATTGTGATTTCATTAAACGTGACTCGTGTTAAAATATACTCAACAATCAATGAGGGATAATGCGCAAAACAATTATGGCGAATATGTAAAGATTATTTTTGAACAGCTACCTGGAATATTAAAGGAATTTTATAAATGAAAATCGGAATTTGTGGTTGTGGAGCGTTTTCAGCATGTTTTGTTACGCTGTTCCGTGCGCACCCGCTGGTTGATGAAGTAGTGCTGGCCGATATCGAGGCGGAACGGACAGCTCAAATGGCCGACGCTAATGATATTAAACGGCGAGTCGACGGTTTTGATGAACTGCTGAAAACTGATGTTGATGCAATTGCCATTTTTACTCAGCGTCAACTGCATGGTCCGATGGCGGTAGCCGCCATGCGTGCCGGCAAGCATGTCTATTCCGCTGTTCCAATGGGTATCAGCATTCAGGAAATTGAAGCAATCGTAAAAACAGCCGCGGAAACAAAAAAATTGTACATGATGGGTGAGACCAGCTATTACTATCCATGCACCATCTTCTGCCGCGGGAAGTTCCAATCCGGAGAAATGGGTAAGTTCGTTTATGCCGAGGCGCAATATCATCATGACATGCAGCACATGTATAAATCGTTTCAGCGTTCCGGAGGTGATGATTGGCGCAAGCTGGCGGGATTGCCGCCGATGTATTATCCGACTCATTCCACCAGCATGATTTTGAGCTGCACCGGAGCGCATGCCACGGAAGTCTCCTGCATGGGCTATAGTGACAGTCATGAAGACGGGATATTTCGCGCCGGAGCAAACTACTGGGATAATGTTTTCAGCAATGAATCCGCTTTGATGCGCACCAGCGACGGCGGCGTAATCCGCGTTAACGAGATGCGCCGCATCGGCTGGCGCTCACCCGTGGACAGCGTCTATATGAACTTCTATGGAGAATTGTCCAGCTATGAGCAAACCGCATTAAATCAGTGTTACGCTCATCGCGATCTGGACAAACCGGCGGAGGATGTTTCTGATTTAATGAAACTTTCAACTTCACTGGAACGTCATGGCTATGTTGCCGAACTGGAAAAAAATTCCAGTCATGATTTTTACTCCGGAGTGGCAAAGGTTCATGACACCGCACGGCTGCCGGAGGTTTACCGCAAACTGGCGAATGGACACAGCGGCTCCCATCAATTTCTGGTGGATGATTTTGTAACCGCGTTACATAACAGCACTTTACCGCCATGCCATGCCTGGAGCAGCGCGCGCTGGAATATTCCTGGATTAGTAGCACATGAATCAGCCAAACAGGGCGGCGTAAAATTGACTATACCGGATTTAGGTGATGTTCCTGCAGATTACCCGTTTAAAAATGCTGATTGATTGAATGAATGATTGATTGAAACAAAATCTTGGCGGATAAATTTACAACTGACAAAGTAAAGAAATTAAAGTTTTTACAGTAAAAAAAGGATTTCTCTGTGCCTTTGTGCCTCTGTGGTTAAAAAAAGTTTTAAAGAAGAATTTTGCGCGGACAAAAAATCTAAAGGGAGAATAAACAATGCAAAAAAGAAAAGTATGGGTGACCTATCTGCTCTGGTTTCTGTTTGGTTACATCGGAGTTCATAAATTCTATTTAAACAAATTCGGCATGGGCATCCTGTATATTCTTACCGGCGGCTTGTTCTTCATCGGTTTGCTGATAGACCTATTTACCATTCCAAGCCAGGTTAGAAAGTACAATGAAAGCATAGGGCAGTAAATTCGAAAATATGGCCTTGCATCTTTATTTAGAGTGGAAAAATTGGAAAAGCTTAATTTACAATCTGCTGAACTGAAGTTTTCCTGAAAATTAAAATTTTATATCATGCTGCCCCGCGGAAAATTGATGAGCAGACGAATTTAACGGTGGGGATGAGTCCTTCGGGGCATCTCCCCTGAAAAATGGACTCTCCGGCAAGTTCGCCGGAGATTTTCCGGCGGATGTCGGCGAATGCAAAAGCCCCGGTGCGTTTGCCCGGGTGTCTCCGGTCAGGGGCATGATCGAGTTTGAACGCATAAATCCATGTCTGTGACATGGCAAAACAACAGAGGTCGAAATGGTTTTCAACGGCAAGAGGTTTGCGGCACTGGGAGTCGATGG
>CAIMFA010001017.1 GCA_903840185.1 uncultured Lentisphaeria bacterium
CTGTGCCCGGGTGACGATCTCGGTAATGTTTTTCTTATAGTCCTCCAGCGGCACTCCGCCGGCACCGTGCCAGACATCGTTAACTCCGCAACTCAGGGTCATCCAGTCCGGTTGTTTCTTGATGACATCGCGGTCGAGCCGTTCCAGCATCTGGTTGGATTTATGGCCGCTGATTCCCGCGGGAATGGCTTTAACATTGATTCCATTGGCTTTCAAGCCGCTGATTACCAGATTGACATAACCGGCTTGCGAACCAGCCCCCTGCGAGGTGATAGAATCTCCCATAAAAGCCAGTGATTGTCCATTTTGTATAGTTTGCGCGCTTAGTCCGCAAACAGCGAAACCGAAAAGGAACACCGGCAAAATCAACTTAGCTGCCTTAATCATCTCGAATCTCTCCTGAACTTTCCTGTTCTTTGTATTGGTATGCCGAACCGCAGTCTGATCTTCAGCTATGGTTCGAAGTTATATCGCAATCAATCTGTTCAAAGGTATAATATTATTGATACAATGCAATGGAGCGAAAAACTTCCAGGTTCTTTATTTTCAAGACGACTTTACCGTTTTGATGTTCGAGTTCCGGCTTCTCCGCGTCTTCCGGGAAAACTTTAATCTTTTTAATCTTTGCCGGGCACGGTAGTTCCACCTTGAATTCACTGATTCTGGCGGAAGTGTCAATATAACTGCAGTCAAAAGCCAGTTCTTTTTCCGGCACATAATTGAAGCAGTGCAGGAAGGTTGCGCCTGCCGACTCGGAGAGCGCGAATTCAACGCTGTCCGGAGCGTCATGACTGATAATCAGTTCCGGTTTATAAGCCATAATCAGCGATTTAAGAAAATGTTTAATTTGCGGATTATTAGTTTTGCGGTAATTGCCGAATATTTCCGCGCCGCAGTAAATTGCATGGCCGGATCCGTGCTGCCGTACCGAGACTCCCGGCAGCGCTCTGGTCCGGTCGATCGGGCCGAAGCCGAAACCGCTGTCAATGGCATAGATAGAGTGATAGGCCTGGGCAATCTCTCTGGCATCCTTGCGCTTGAACTCCATGAATCTGGCATCGAACGGAATTTCCGGGAACGGATATTTGCCGTGCAGAAATTCAGGAGGAATGCTGATGAAGCCGCGCATGAATTCCTGAAGACATTCGATACCGAACAGTTCCTCCATGCCGCTGCCCAGTCCGGTTTCGAGCGATCCAAGCAGGAGACCGCCTTTTTGGACAAATCCGGTCAGTTGTTTTTGCAGTACCGGGTCGCGAATAGCCTGTTCCGGAATAATCAGCAGTTCAAGCCGGTCAATGTACCGCTCCAGATTTTCCTCGTCAACAATCAGGCAAGGAATATGGTTCTGTACCAGAATTTTATGCGCCGCTTCCATCCCGGCCAGCTGTTTGATAATATCGTTGGACGGCGATTTGCTGGCGTTGCGCTGCGACTCCCGGCAATTCAGGATAGCTGTTTTTGCTTTAGGAACCGCCCCCCCCAGATACCGGGTAACGCCGGTGATAAACTCGTTCATATCGGCGAAGTATTGCATGATAATATCATCGGAATTCCAGTCCAGATTCCAGCGGTCTGCCAGAATTGATTTGCCGCCGTGAGTCTGGATGACGGCATTCTGATAGAGCAGCGTATTATATGGTTTCAAGCCCCAGGAAGACCACCAGTTGATCATCCGGGTGGTCATGATCTCATAACTTTTGTTGACGGTCGC
>CAIMFA010001018.1 GCA_903840185.1 uncultured Lentisphaeria bacterium
CTGCCGATACCGGCGTATCGAAAGCCTCGAAGGGTGCGAATCCAGACTCAAAAGATCGCAACCGCCTTGCGGTGAATGTCTTGCGGTTGTATTTTCCCGTTCCTCCTTCATGCGATATTCATATCGCCTGTCAGTCGGATCGAGAAAATCCAATTCACAATCCTATTCATCTAAAGTTGAATTTTCAACCGTGCAGAGTATAATTTAGAACGCTTCTGTAGTGTACTGGACAAGCTGCTGAGCGGCATCGCGGCAGGCCATCTGGATGCCGCGCTGGCGGTTGGTTTCCACGTCCGCTTCAACCTGATAATTGGTGGTACCGGTGACGATCCGTTTGTTAACCAGCGGATCTTTACGCCCGGGGATAATAACCGTAAATTCAACCCTGACTGTGGCGCTCCATTCGGCGGCGCGGTAAGTCTGGTCATTATTGTATGATGCGGACATGACTTCCGCGGAAGTTATCTCAAGAATTCTGGCAAATACAATACAGTCCGCCGTCTCCTGCTCTTTAATTTTAAACGAGCCGTCGAACATGAATTGATCGCAAAGCATGCCGCGCATGAATGTGGCGGCATTATATATAGTGGTCTCGTTGGTAACCGGTGCAATGGCTATCGTCTTGATCTGAGGATGCGCTATGCTGCCCATATGATACCCGCTGCCGTTGCATCCGCCGGCAAGGCAGCCGGTCAGAACAAGTGCTGCACATGCAAATGCTGAAAATAATCTGGACATTGAAATCATCTCCTTATTTACTCGCTTTTTCATCTTTTTTGGCAAGCCCCAGGTCCTTGATCGGAAGCAGCCATTTACCGTCACTGTTTTCAGGCACAACTATTACCGGAGAAGCTTCCGGGGGAATCGGTATTTGCTTGAAAGTCTGATTTCTGCTTTCAACTTCCGGACGGAAGCCTTCAGGCACATAAGTTTTGTCGATTTTGGTCAGCATAGTCTCGGATTTGTCCGCCGCGAGCGAATCCGGATACTGTTTAAGCACATCATTCAGGTAGCGTTCCGCCGGTTCCGTTCTGCCGATACGCTGATAGAATTTTGCCATGCCCAGCAACCGCTGGGCGTTGATGTCTTTGGATTTAAGCAGACATTTCCGGACAAAATCGCATTCCGGAGCCTGAGGATATTTGGTTAGAAAAGCATTGAATACTTCAAGCGCTTCGCGATTGTACTTGCCGTCGCCGTCCCCTTTCTGGGAAAGCTGGAACAACGCATTGCCGAGCTCAAGATAAGCGTATTTGCATTCTATTGTCTCCGGATGCTGCTTGATGATCTGCCGGAGATAGTCCATTGCATTGTCGACTTTTTTGGTTTCAATCAGCAACACCGCCACCCGCAGTTTCGCCTCCGGCGCATTACTGGCGAAAGGCGCGTGTTTCAGTGCTTTTTCATAAATTTCAACCGCCCTGTCCGGTCCGGTCAACCATGGCACCCAGCGCAGCGCCCAGAATTCCGGGTCGCGGTAACCGTGAAAATATTCATCGCCGATCTCGTATTCACGTTCCACCATTTTAGAAAAGTCGATAAAGGAAGGGTAATAATTGAGCAGCCGTTCAACACATTCAAATTCCTTGTAATACATTTTGGCCTGGCGGTAGCTGTTGACGGCCTCCTTGAGCGCATCGGCTTTCAGCGACGGTGAATCAGCCAGCAGTTCAGCGTCAAGGAATTTTTTGGCTGCCGGATAGTACTCTTTAGCAGTATATTTTTCCAAACCTTCTTTATAGGCGGTATTGGCCTCGGCGTCATTGGCCCGGGCTGCGGAAAAAGTAGCAAACAGCAGAAATGAAAAAACTGCAAGGCGGCAGAATTCGATTTTTTTCAGCAGCAACAGCTTCATTCAGTAATTTTCCGTGTTAGACGATATATCAACGCCGCGTATAATTTAATAGCAATCAGCGAAATTCCAAATGCCTTAACCGTTTATGACGATAAATCCGCTATCCTTCCTGGCATCAGCTTGAACTGGCGCCGCCGGAGGGGATTTGCAGTCCGGAACTTTTCCGGCATTACATCAACTTGAATCCCGGCAGGTCCTGAACATCTATGAAGCCGGCAACTTTTTTCCCGCAGCTGCCGGTAACGACTATGGAATTTATTTTCCGGTCTTCAACGACTTTCAATGCTTCAACCGCCAGTGCGTCGGCGCGGACGGTAACCGGATTTTTCGTCATGACAGATGAAACTTTCTGGTTTAATATGCCGATATCTTTTTCCGCGTTGCGGCGGAAGTCGCCGTCGGTAAAAATTCCCAGCAGATTATTTTCCGCGTCAACAACAATTGCCGAACCGCATCTGGCCTGAGTCATGCGAATCAGGGTTTCCTTAACGGAGGAGTCCGGCGAAACCAGCGCCAGACGCTCGCCGGTCCGCATAATATCGCTGACCAGCATCGTCAGGCCGCGCCCGATTGCGCCGCCTGGATGGAGGCGTCCGTAATCTTCTTTCGTGAATCCGCGGGTATCCAGCAGCACCAGCGCCAGTGCATCGCCCAGCGCCAGCAGCGCGGTTGTCGTCGTCGTCGGGGCCAGATTGAACGGGCATGCTTCCTGCGGCACCGTCATTTCAACCACCAGCGAACTCAACCCGGCCAGACTCGACGAGCGCGATCCGGTAATGGCTATTATTTCAAGTCCGAGCCGTTTGGCAGGGTTCAATACCGCCAGCAGTTCTTCGGTTTCTCCACTGTAGCTGAGCGCAATCAGAATGTCGTTTTTCTGCATCATGCCAAGGTCGCCGTGCAGCGCTTCGACCGGATGCATGAAAACCGCCGGGGAGCCGATGCTGGACAGCGTGGCCGCGATCTTCTTGCCGATATAGCCGCTCTTGCCGATTCCGGTCAGTACCAGTTTTCCGCCGCGGTCAAGTGTTTCAGAACATTTTGCTACCAGTTGTTCAAAACCTTCGCCCAGGTTGTCCCTGACTGTCTTTAAACCTTCAATCTCTATATCAAAGACCTCTCTGGCCTTTTTGATTATCTTGCTCATAGTTACGCCGTTTCCGCGGTTAGTTATTTTATACTTCAGTATTCTGTTTCTTGTCTTCTATTCTGAATCCGTAAATCGCGGTTATGACGGAGCATAACCCTCCATTAAAACCGGCTCCATTCTGACTTATATATCCTGTATTATTCTGACTTCTGTTTTCCGTCTTCCGTCTTCCGTCTTCTGTCACCTGTATTATTCTGACTCATGACTCCCGGCTCCTGATAATATAGCACAGAAACTGATAATTCCGAATCCTTCAGATCCTGCATGACCGGATATCGGTGACGATGATTCCTTTGGCCCCGATCTGGTGCAGTTCATCCATGATGCGGTTGCTTTCCTTGCGGATGATCATGGCCTTGACCGCCGCCCAGTCCGGGTTGCTCAGCGGGGAAATGGTCGGGGACTCGATGCCGGGGGTGATTCTGCAGGCTGTTTCCAGATGTTCCCGCTCGATGTCATATTCAACCATGGCATAAGAGCGCGCCACCAGGATGCCGCGAATCCGGCCTAATATTGTTTTGACTTCCGGCCGTTCCGCGACTCCGGCGGAGCGGGCGATCATCACGGCTTCCGAATGCATTACCGGATCGCCGACGATCTTCAAGCCGGCCTCTTTAATGGTATTGCCGGATTCGACCACATCGGCAATCACATCGGCGACACCGAGCTGAACAGAGATTTCCACGGCGCCGTCCAGGCGGACGATGAACGCGTGAATGTTCCTGCGCTTAAGGTCGGCAGCGACAATTTCCGGGTAGGAGGTGGCGATCCGCAAGCCGCCGAACTGGCCGGGCAGCAGACTGGAATCTTTGGGAACCGCATATTGAAATGAGGAATGCCCGAAATTAAGCGACAGTATCTCGGATACATCCGCCATGCTGTCCTGGGCCAGATCCCGCCCGGTGATACCCATATCCAGTACGCCGTTCCCGACATATACGGCAATGTCGCGCGGACGCAGAAATACAAACTCGATGCCGTTATTTTTATCGGCAACAACCAGTTCGCGCCCGTAGCGGACGCATTTATAACCGGCTTCCTTTAACAGTTCGACGGAACCGTCGGAAAGCGCACCTTTGTTGGGTATGGCGATTTGCAGCATTTTTCAACTCCGAGCCGTCAGCAGTTTTAACGGCGTATTTTATTGATTACTATAAATATTTATATATATCTTTGAGTTCCAGTTCGTTAGCCAGCATCATCACCTGCAGATGATAAAGCAGCTGGGAAATCTCTTCGGCGGTCTTTTCTTTACCTTCATATTCCGCGGCCATCCACACTTCGCCGGCCTCTTCAATGATTTTTTTGCCGATCGCGTGTTTTCCCGCCGACAAGGCTTTCACCGTTCCTGAATTCGGGTCTTTCAGTGCGGCTTTCTGCTGCAACTCGGCAAATAAACTTTCAAACGTCTTCATTCGGAAATAGTTCCTTAACTGTTATTTCTTTATATTCAAACAGATAATATATTTTAATTCCGGACAAAATGCAAAAAGCGATACCGGATTACCGGCATAAAAAAATGGTTCCTCTCCATTTTGGACATTCTGGACACCACTGTGCAGAACCATTAAAACCATTTCCCGCACGAAGACACGGAGACACAAAGAAATCCATTCCATTCATTTTGGACAGCCCTTATTACAGTAGGGCGGTTTTGCCAAAACCGCCTCATGAGCCAGTTTCGGCGAAACTGGCCTACTTAAAACTCCGTCCGTTACCTCCACTCCGAGATTTTGGACACCTGTCCACCTCATTTTGGACAGCCCTGTGCAGAACCATTAAAACCATTTCCCGCACGAAGACACGGAGACACAAAGAAATCTATTCCATTCATTTTGGACAGCCACTCCGAGTCGTTGGAGACTGGCTGAGCAGAGACATTGTCAGGTTCCCAGACTCTGTTTCTGCTTTGACGATCCCATTCTTTCCATTCTTCCCATTACTCTCATTCTGGATCCCGCAATCGCGGGCTACCTCCATTTTGGACATCTTGGACAGCCCTGTGCAGAACCATAAAAACTATTTCTCGCACGAAGACACTAAGCCACAAAGATTTTTTACTATTTACCATTTACCAGTCACAAGTCACATTTTTTACATTTTGGACACACGCTCCGAGGAATTAGAGGCCTGTTTAGCATAATGTTTTTATTTCCCTGTTTCCCATGTTCCCCAACTTTCAACTTTTCTCGCTTTCAACTTTCAATTCCCGCAACTGCGGGCTACCTCCATTTTGGACACCAGTCCACCACATTTTGGACACCAATCCACCTCATATAGGACACTCCTCCTGTATTCTGTATTCATAACTTGTCTCGCTTGTCTCGCTTGTCTCGCTTGTCTCGCTTGTCTCGCTTGTCTCGCTTGTCTCGCTTCCCACTCCCGCGAAGCGGGCTCTTTTTACTATTAGTA
>CAIMFA010001019.1 GCA_903840185.1 uncultured Lentisphaeria bacterium
CCTCATCCATTGACGAGGTATTGCACGATCCGGAGATTAATAGCGTTTTTATCACTACCCGCCATCATTTGCACAAAGAACAGATTATTGCCGCTTTGAATGCTGACAAAAATGTTTTTTCCGAAAAGCCGCTGGCGATGAATTTGAGCGACGCCAGACAAATTCTCGATGTTGCGCGAAATTCTAAATGCAAAATTATGCTAGGTTTTAATCGACGTTTTTCCCCGTTTGCGCTGGAGATTCGACATCATTTACAAAATATTGCCGGACCGTTTATTATCAATTATCGCTGGATAAACAAAACGTGGGATTCAACCTGGCCGTTTGATGCCGTCGAGGGCGGCGGCAAACTAATTAGCAGCGGATGCCATCTTCTGGATTTGACCATGTTTCTACTGGACGAAGTTCCGCTGCAAGTTTCTGCCTCGATTTCTACAATGGTCCGTTCAGAAATAAACACCCATGATTCGGCCAGTCTTTGTTTGGAATTTGCCAGTGGCAGCATCGCTAATATCTGTACGTCGGAGTTGGGAACAGCCTCGTTGCCACAAGAAAAAATGGAAATTTTTACCCGACAAGGTGCAGTCGTGATGGAAAATTTTCAAAATTTAAGCTTTTACGATATTAAGGCTGAAAACATAACGTTGGAAAAACCTGAAAAGGGCATTGATGCTGAGATGATTGCCTTTGCCGACTATCTTGAAGGGAAAGTAACTAATTCTCCATGCTCAATTCTGGATGGGTATAATACGGTTCTATGTTGCGCGGCAGCTTTGGAATCGCAGCAAAAGCGGACCAAAATACTGCTAAGCTCCATGAATGAGCAATAACATTGACATAATTCTTTAAAGAAAGATTGATTTAATATGCATGTTTTAACTCCAACTCCGTCTGGAGCTGCCCCGACGGACGAGGATGTCAATAGTCGCAAGGTTTATCGTTGCGGCACTCTGACTTATACCAAAGTCGGCCTGTTCATGATGTTCGCATGGCTGCTTTGGGGGGATTTCTGCTTCACGCTGATGGAAGCAGTGGTCCCGAGTATCCTGCCGCTGAAGTTGAAAGCTCTCGGCTGTTCCAATACGCTGATGGCGCTGATTCTGACTGCGGCTCCCGGAGTTATGACCATGACAGTCTGTCCTTACGTCAGTTTTAAAAGCGACCGATACCGCAGCAAATGGGGCCGCCGCATCCCTTTCATAATCTGGACGATGCCGTTCCTTTGCGCCAGCCTGGCGCTAATGGGGTTGAGCGATGATCTCTGCGGATTGCTACAGCGGCACTCGGAATTTATTCGAAGTTTTGCTCCTGCCACCATTACTATCCTCCTGATAGCTGTATTCCTGATTATGTTTCAATTCTTTAACATGTTCGTCGGCTCGGTGTTCTGCTATATGTTCAACGATGTGGTGCCGCCGCAATTCCTGGCGCGCTTTATGGGCGCATTCCGGATTATCGGTACAGGCGCTGGTGCGTTATACAATTATTTCATTTTTAAATATGCCGGGGTCCATATGCGGGAAATCTTTATTGGTGCCGCAGTGCTGTATCTCATCGGGTTCGGTTTGGTCTGTCTGAAGGTCAGGGAAGGCGAATATCCGCCGCCGGAGGGCGAGAGCGATAGAGCAAGCAGAGGGCTGAAAGGAATCAAAACGTTTTTTAAAGAATCCTTCTCGCACCGTTTCTATGTTTTAAGATACATGTTTACATCCTTTGTCGCCATGGGCAATGCCATCGGTACTTTCAATATTTTCTTCAATCAGGAAATGGGCTTGTCTCTGGACCAAATCGGAAAGATCAGTGCAATCAGCTCTATCACAATGATGGCGGCAATGTATTTCATGGCTATTTTTGTTGATCGCTGGCATCCGTTGCGCATCTGCGTTTACGGGGCAGTGTTCGGCATCCTCGGCAATTTCGTATTTCTGGTGTGGATTTTCGTAACCCTGCCGGGCAATTATTTTTTCTGGCTCAACCTTGGTTACGTTCTGATCGGGACATTTTTATACGCGCTGGTCGGCACAGCCGGATTCCCCACTGAGATGCGGATTTTTCCGCAGTCTAGGTTCGGCCAGTTTTGCTCGGCGCAGGCCATGCTCAGATCAACTTTTACCGTGATTGTCGGGGTACTGTCCGGGCTGTTCATTGATGCAATAAAATATTTATTTAATGGGGGGATTATGCTTATAGCTTCATTCATGTCTGGACAACACTTTTTTCCATTGTCAGCGCGATATTTCTGGTGATGGTGTATCGTGAATGGTACCGGTTGGGCGGCGATAAACATTTCCACCCCCCCGCCCCATGGAGTCCGAAAGGCATTGAAGAAATGCCGGTAGTTCCGATTGTCGGGCCGCAAACTAAATGGTTGAACCTTGCCTTGATGTTCTTTGACGGCATCCTGGGGCTGTCGTTGCTGGGAGTGCCGTTCATGATGTGGTGGATGTTCTCAAGACAGGCAATGTTCGCGTTCAAATGGTACGGACTGGCGGTGTTGCCGCTGTCGGCGCTGGCATGGCTGTGCTGGTTAATTCTTAAACGTGCTATCCGCCGGGATATGGCGGCGGCCCGGAACGGACTGCCGCTGCGCAACGGCATCCCGCATCACGGCATGCTGATCATTCTCGGCAGCAAGTTTCTGCTTACCGTCGGTGTCTGGGTGTGCCAGGTGGTGTCGGCTGTTGTTCTTAACCTGGAACTCGGTGCCATCGTATTCGGCATTGCCAATGTGGTCACGAACTTCCTGCTGATTGGCCTGCTTTACCTGATGTGCAGAATTGAACGCGGATTTTCCGTCACGATTGATGAAAAGTATGAAGCAATTGATAATGCTTCGGCTTCGTCAGCGACAAAGTCTGGCGAATGCGAATATACTGTTTTTATCCACGATAATGCAAAGTGAAGAGTTATTATAGCGTATATTTTTGAACAGAATAGGAGAAAGAAGATGGACCGTATTCTCTGGGAATATATGGAGGAACTGCCGGAGCCGGAAACCGCTTGGCACCACTGGCAGTCTGGACTGACTGGCTGGCATCGCTTTAACACTTTCTATACACATTATCTAAGGGGCGAAGGCCGCCGCGTCAAACTGTTGAATTGCCCGTCACCATGTGAGCAAGGTTATCCGCGCAAGGTGGTGGAGAATTCCCCATCCGATATCACGGCAGTATGCCCGCAGAACCAAGTGGCTCCAATTCAGCTCAAGTTTCGGGACATCCTGATCTACTCGCTGCGGCGGGATGCTTTGCACAAGGCGCTTTGCGTCTCCTTAAAGATTACATCTTCTGGAGACAGACAATTGGAATATGGGGATGCCTGGTATCTCGGCGACTATTCCGGTACGGAGGTATATTTAACCTATGAGACATCAACTCTGACCGATACCATAAGTTCGATTTATCTTTCGTGCCAGTCCCCGTTCATTCTTATGATGCCGACAGTGAAAGACATAACACCGGAAATACAACAGTTCATGGCAAAGAACAAATCCGTCTTGTTGTCCATGGAAGCGGAACTGAGTTTGCAGCCGGACGGTTCATTCAAGCCTAATCGCAATATATCGGAATGCATGAAACCAGGGAATCAACATTGTCCGCAACGCTATCAGAGCAAAATATTGCCGATTGAGGCGTACAAATGCTTGGTTTATAGTAACGTATAAATAACATGCTTGGAGATAATTGCATGGGGTACCGTGTGAAAATACAAAAAGGGCAGAGGCCGACCAACCGGGTGTTCAAAGTAGTGATGCTGGCCGCTATTGCGAAAGCGATAAAGATGAAAAAAGGCGAGGATTTCGAGTGGCTGGTCGAAGATAAGAATACGCTGGTATTGACCAGATGTAATAAGCTGGTGTTGAGAAAAATAGCAGAGGAGTGACTATTAGCGTTTTATATCCCCGAAAGATGAGTTTCGAAAATACACTTTACCGGGTTATTTGAACCTGATTCCACAATTCCGGTTGACAAAACCACTATATGTAAAAGAGCCCGCTTTGCGGGAGTGCCCCGCTTGCGGGTCCCGCGACTGCGGGAGAGACAAGGGGCCAAGTTGAAAGTGAAAAACCGGGAATACATGTTTACCACAGAGCACACGGAGTGCACAGAGGAAAACCGGAGTCAGTGAATGTATGCGGTGCGTTCGCATTCATTCGCTGACTAGATTTCTATCC
>CAIMFA010001020.1 GCA_903840185.1 uncultured Lentisphaeria bacterium
ACATAACCGCTGATGGATGTTTTACTCCGTTCTCTCCGCGTCCTCTGCGGTAAACTTCTGTGGTTTTGATTTATACTCTGCGCGGTTGAAAATTCAACTTTAGATGAATAGGATTGTGGATGGGATTTTTTCGATCCGACTGACGGGCGATACCCACATCGCCGGAAGGAGGAGCGGAAAAATACAACCACAAGACATTAACCGCAAGGCGGTTGCGATCTTTTGTGTTTGGATTCGCACTCTTCGAGGCTTTCGATACCCCGGTATCGGCAGCCTCTCAGAATACGAACCAATTCTCAAAATCTTCGCAATCTATAGTTGAATTTTCAGCCGTGCAGAGTATATGTCTTTTGGGATTTTACGCTTGTAAATCACCGTCCGCCGTATTAATTATGTATGGCGGATGTTTTTAAGGAGGAGGTTAAACTATGCTGACAATCAGAAAAATAACCAAACTCGGCAGCGCGTATCGTAATTTCAAGCGTTACGAACAGATACTTCAGGTGCTTTTCAAATTCGGCTTCGGCGACATGATCAGCTCCATGAAACTGGAGAACTTTTTCGAGTCCGGGCTGAATCTGTTCACCCGTAAAGACAGCAAGTTTGAAAGCCGGAGCCGCCCGGAACGTGTCCGCATGGTGCTTGAAGAACTCGGTCCTGCGTTCATCAAACTCGGGCAGATACTTTCCACCCGGCCGGACCTGATTTCGCTGGAATATATTCAGGAGCTCAATAAACTTCAGGACAGCGTTCCGTCGTTTCCATATGAGGACGTTGAAAGTATCATTGTCGCTGAACTCGGCAAAAAGCCGGACGCGCTGTTCAAAAGCTTTGAGCGCGACCCGATTGCGGCCGCGTCAATCGGGCAGGTGCATCGCGCCGTTACTCCGGATGACGAAGATGTCGTAGTGAAAGTTCAGCGACCCGGCATCCGGGAAATCATCGAGACCGACCTGGAGATCATGAACCATCTGGCCGTGCTTATGGAAAACAACGTTGAGGAAATGGCGCTTCAACGCCCGACCGCGATTGTTGAAGAGTTCGCGCGCTCCATAGAGAAAGAGATTGATTACACTATCGAGGCCTCCAGCGCCCGCCGTTTTGCGATGAATTTCGACTCAAATCCCGATGTCTGCGTCCCGCGGATCTTCCCGAAGCTTTCCTCCAGGAAAGTATTGACGATGGAATTTGCCGACGGCGTGAAGATTTCCGAACTGAGCAGCGGCGTCAATCCGGAACAATACGATTTGAAGCTGATTGCCGCCCGCGGCACCGATGCCGTGCTGGAACAGATTTTCATTCATGGCTTTTTCCATGCCGATCCGCATCCCGGCAATATTTTTATCATGCCCGGCAACAGGATCTGCTTCCTGGATTTCGGCATGATGGGCAGAGTTTCCTCCATGGAACGCCATGACTTCGCACGCCTGCTCAACAACATCCTGAAAGCCGAAGACCGCAGAGTTATTCAGAGCGTGCTTAAATTCGTCTATTACGAAAAAGAGCCGAATTACGATTCGCTCCAGCGCGATATCTGCGATATCATTGATCAGAACATTTACCGCCCGATGCGGGAAATTCAGTTGTCGCACATCCTGGAACAGTTGATGAAGACGCTCACGGCCAATTCTCTGCGTCTCAAGCCGAACCTCTATATTATGCTGAAAGCGCTGATCACGATTGAGACCATCGCCCATGACCTGGATCCAGAACTGGAAATAGTCGCCCACCTGAAACCATTCGTCCGCAAACTGCGCATGATGAACTTGAACCCGATGCGGCTGATGGCGAAAATGATTGATCCGATTGAAGATATGTTCCACGCCATCGGCGATATTCCCACGAGCATTCAGAACATCCTTGAAAAAACCAAGCAGGGCAACCTGAAAATAGAGTTCGAGCACATGGGGCTGGAACCTTTGCTGCGCACCCTGGAAAGAGTCAGCGATCATGTCGCCTACTCCATCGTTCTGGCTTCGCTCATTATCGGGTCTTCGCTGATCGTGCTGTCTAAAATACCGCCGCACTACAATAACATTCCGGTTATCGGCATCGTCGGCTTTATCATCTCCGGCTTTATCGGGTTCCGTCTCCTGCTCTTTCCGCGGCACGGCAAAAAGAAGTAACCGGATAAATCCTTATTTAGACCAGCGTGCAACTTTCGCAACCGCCCGGTTCGCAATTTCCGCAGAGTCTGCAAAGACATGTAGAACGATGCCTTCCGGACGGAGCCCTTCAATCACAATATCCAGTTCATGCGGATGTACGTAGATAAAGACGCCTTTGCCGGCCTCTTGAATCCGTCTCAACATGGGAATCCATGCCGGCAGCGCCGCCGCACCGGCTCCGGCGGTCCATTGTATCGCGCGGAGGTTCTTAATTTCCAGCAGCGCATCCAGATGCCGCGCGGCATTCGCGCCGTCCAGATGGTAAACCGGATATTCCAGCCAGTCACAGTATGACTTTAAATCTTCCAGAAACAGTTCCCGGAACGTCTGTTCGGAAACCATGCAGGAAAAATCGTTCTGCAGCGGATAACTCGTTCCGGGCGCCCAGGTCTGCAGCCAGCAGCAGGAACCGTTGCCTTCCGGAAACTCTTTATAGAGCGCGGAATAGCAGGTTTTCCATATTTCAAAAAATTCCTTCAGGATGCGTTTTATCTGTTCAGGATTGTCCATGATTTCCATACACAGCGCTTCGGGTCCGATTACATTCGATATCAGATCCGCGCCGGTTCCCAGATCGCAAATGCCGGCAATGAATTTGCCGGCGGCGAGACGGCTGATGAATTTATTGATTTCCAGGGTCTTTGCCCATAATCCGTCCGTCTGCAATTGCGGGTGATAATCCTCCAGCGCCAGCACGGAATGCTCCTGCCATGATGTGCTTTTATTCACGTCATAAAAAATCCTGCTCCCGGTAAAAGCGGTCAGGACGCCCGGCCCGAGGTTCGGATACCACATCGGATAGGCGTCTCCGGCAAAGTAAAGATTATCAAACAGCTGTTCCATTTTAACGGCAACGGTTTCAATATTGCTCTGTGCTTCCTCGTCCAGGATTCTGCACCAGCCCGGCGGAAATGATTTCTCTTTCGGAGCCATCGCCAGAACTACCGCGCGATCCACAATCTCCTGTTCCCAGAACGCGGTAAACCGCTCCTGTGATTTACTCCAGTCAGCTTTATATTTAAGATCCATGGGGTCTCCTGAAATTTCCGGCAATTAACGCAGTCCCAGCAGGCGGTCAACCAGAAACTGCTTATATCCTTCCAGGTCTTTCCATTCAATCGCCACGTTGATTTCCTGTCCGCGCTCATCATTGAGCATGAATCCCTGATCGTCAACCCGCAGCCGCATCTGCCGCATCTGCAAAAATTCCGTGGTGCGCGCCAGATGGACTGCCACCGTATCGAACAGGATCGAGCTATGGTCCGGAGCCGGGCCGAAGCCGCCAGCATCAGACCATATATTGTAGTTTTCCAGCAGATCTTTTACCAGCGGGTCCGCCGATTTTACCAGCCGGTCATACAGCTCTCCGTTAAGCCGGACAATCCCGCAGGAGTCCAGCGGAGTGATCGTCATGCTGCGCCATCCGGCATTAAATACCTTCTGCGCCGCCGGAATATCCTGGACAACGTTATATTCGGCGATTCTGCCAGGTTTGCCGTCAAGTTGTTTTTCAATGCTGCCGATCATGGCGACAAGATTGATTTTCCCGGTCAGATGCGGTGCCCGTTCAGTGATGGCGCCGAGATTGGTCATCGGGCCGATTGCGACAATCGTGACCGGGCCGTCTGCCTGCTCCACTGTTCTAATAACGGCGGAAACTCCATCTTCATAGACCGTTCCGGGATAATTTTTCAGGTCATATTCCTTGACCCAGTTCAGCTGCCGCTCATCCCTGGGAACCGGGGTCCCGGGAATGCCTACAGCGACTGGAATATCATGCCGTCCGGCGCGCTCCAGCAGTTTGGCGCATATTTTTGCCCGGTAAACCGTATTATGCGCGGCAGTGGCGACCATAACAGTGTCAAGTTCAGGGCTGCGCAGCAGCATCGCCAGCGCCCAGGTATCGTCAATGTCACACCCGATATCCGTGTCTAAAATCGTTAATATCCGCTTTGAATCTTTCATTATTCTTCCTTTATTGATTATTGAACATATCCATAAACAGATTGAAATACCTCAAGGTAATCACGAAACTGTGCAATGCTCACATCCGGGGGTATCCGGTGATCTGGCATAGGTATGAAGCCTCCTTCTTCGACCAGCGGCAGAAGCCGGGTAAGTTCCCGGCGGACAGTCTCTCTTCCCTGCCGGATCAGGTGTTTGTCAAAGCCGCCCATCATCCGCAGGCTCCTGCCGAAGCGACGACGCAATTCCATCGGATCAGCATTCCAGGTACCGATTTCTATCGGGAAAATGATATCTACGCCGGCATCAAGCCAGCAGGGTATCAATGGATCCACCTTGCCGTCACTGTCAAGCAGAACATACTTGACTCCACGGGACTTGTAGAACTCCACCATTCTAACATAATATTTGTGATAGAACTGGCGGTGTGCGGCTGGAGAATACAATGGTCCGTTAGAACCGCAGCAGTCTTCAAACAGATAGACAAAATCAGGTTTAAAAAATGGCAGTACCCGCTCCGCCATTTTCATGAAATATTCGGCTTGCCAGGCGATAATCTCTTCGTAGAGCGCCGGATCGTCGTATGCCAGCAGCGACCAGGCTTCGAGCCCGAACCAGTTGCGCGGATAGCCGAAAAGGCTGCCTCCCATCATGGTTTTTACCCGTGGCTCCGCTTGTACCTTGCGGGCACGTTCCTGCCAGCCGTCGGGAAAACGCCAGGGGTCATCGGCGTCCAGTAATTTTCTAAAGGAATTCCATGATTCTCTGTTCGGTTCCACCGGCGGCTTGATGCATTCTTTGATTGATTCGCTGTCTTTCAGCCGCCTGGCAATCCCTCCGAGACTGTCCTGTTCAATCACATAGGAATCGGTTTCCTCAATAATCCGGCAGAGCGACTGGTCACCGTGAGCTTCGATACGGCAAATGCCGTGCCAGTTCCACATGCCGTTTTCCCAGTCCGTATCCATGCCGAAGTATTCATCTGCCTGTCTTCCATTAAGTCCGCTGGTATTCCACAATTCCAGAGTTTCGGCCCAGTAGCCGAAAAACCAGACCGGCATTCTGTCCGGTTTCCGGTAACTCATAATAGCGTCAAATCGTTCGCCGGGGTTCATCCATATCCTCCTGAAGTAAGCTTTATATTTATTTTACAAGTCTTTCCACCAGGTAATCTTCGTATGCCGGGAGATCTTTCCAGTTCATGGCGCAATGTATTTTTTTAGCCTTTTCATCAATTACGGTATAACCATCATCAGTAATCCTTATACCAAGCGTTTCCATCTCCAGGAACTCCTGCGAGTATGCCAGATGTATTGCCACGGTATCAAATAGAATGCTGCTGCATAAATCAGGGTGTAATTCTTTCTTTGTCTTCAAGCATTTCCAAACTCTATAGTTTTCAATGATCGCCTTGATCACCGGGTCCTGGCAGGACAGTATTCTTTGATATTTTTCTCCTTCCAGTTTCACTAAATCACAGGTGTCAAGCGGGGTGATGGTGATATCCCACGCGGCTTCAAAAACTTTTCTGCATTCTTTCGGATAGCATACTACGTTACATTCTGCTGAGATCCTGGGATTTCCGCCATAGCCGCGCCGGATGCTGCCGAACATTCCGACAAACCGTGCGCGCTCCGCGATTTTGGGCTCCAGTTCAAGCGCCTTTGCAATGTTCGGCACCGGACCGATGCAGATTAGCGTCACCTGCTCCGGAGAATTCATGATGGTATCGATGATGGCGCGAACGCCGTCATTGTACACCCTGCCGGGGTACGATGCCAGATCATAGTCTTCAACCCATTCGGCCTGATTGCGCGAAACCTCATAGTTGCGTGCTTTCAGCTCTTGCACGAAGTCAATTCCGACCCCTACTGGAATATCCGTCCGTTGCGCGATTTCCAGCATTTTCGCAACTATTTTCGCACTATATGTGGTATCCTGAGTGTCAGTAGTAACCAGCTTTATGTCCAATTCCGGAGACTTGAGCATCATCGCCAGCGCCCAGGTATCGTCCATATCATAGCCGATGTCCGTATCAAGAATTACGGGTATTCTTTTTGTCATTTCCGTTTTCCTATATTTATCAGAAAATCCGAAATACAACCTATTAATCAAATCTACCAATGCTAATATTCGGTATAAGAAATAAAACATTAGTAACTGAGAATATACCCGGAGCTTGTCTTGTCTGTAAGACTACTAATGGTCTACATATGACCTTATCTTTGCAGTATATTTCCTTGTTTTGGATACCTTTTGTTCCGTTATCAAAAAAAGAAATTTCATCATGTAGTAGTTGTAAAGCGACTTTTCAACTTCACTATATGTCACCTACTTTTAATGAAAGTTATATTCGACTG
>CAIMFA010001021.1 GCA_903840185.1 uncultured Lentisphaeria bacterium
TCCCGCCCTGGAATGGGCATTGTTCATGCTTGATGTGGTTAACGAACAGGTCTTTATGTTTTTCCGTTATGTCCCAGTAGTTATACTTGCAGACATTATAATAATAGCATATGTTCTTGTTGGCCAGGATGTCGGCGAAACTGCGAGTACAGTCGTGGCATTCTTTGCGTCCATTACTCCTGAAGCCGCCGCAGGTGGTAAACTCAGACTCAGTTAGCTTATGCTCAATTAACCATAAGCATAATTCATTCTGTTTATTGTAATAGGCTATAGCAATATCTGCATCCGTACCTGAATGGGCGTTATGGTCTCCAAGCAACCCTTTATTATCATTTGAGTTACCATTCCAGAACTCCAGTTGCCAACCGTTGTCAAGATATCCGGTTGCCAGCCGCGCAAATTGCGGATTGATAGCATTCAGAACGTCATGGGAGCGGGAATTAATCAGGATTGGCAGAAAGAGATTGATATTCGCCGCTTGGGAACTTGCCATATGATTGAAATACTTGTGAATGCGAAAGGTGGAATTCTTAACAATATCTACCGCTGATGGATAGATCGTCGCAAGCGTATCAATATATCTATCCGGCAGAATGGCATCGTATGCATTCCCGCAATCATACCCAGGAGATTTAGTGATGTGCTTCCATTTCCAGTTGATTAAATGTACATACATTTCTGTCTGGAAAGCGTTTAGGTTAGAGGGAATATGATATTGACATCCGTTGCTTGTAAAAATTTTCATCCCCGCAGAATCCTTTCTATCAGCAATTCATGCCCCCGGCCCGTAGCGAGGGGCGTCATAACTATTCCAGATTTAACTGTATATATGTTATTCTCTGTTGCCAAAATTACTCACTTTCTAAAATGCAATTATTTCATAATCCTTGAAATATAGAATGGCAGCAAGACATTTCAATATGTAATTTCAAAAAGAAGGGATATACTGTTATTTTTCAGGCATTACTGCTTTATAAATATTCATAAGCCATGAATATAATTTGACATAGACAAAAAATGTCCACATCTTCGCTGTATACTAGTAAATAAATATAGAAGGAATTAGTTTTAAATGTATTATTTCGCTTATGGCTCCAATATGAATCTGGAACAGATGGCTTACCGCTGCCCGGGGGCGGTTGTGATTAGTCCCGGCATCTTGCGGGATTATGCGCTGATTGAACGCCAGTATGCCGATATTGAACCCAAACCTGGTTCCATGGTAAATGGGGTGCTCTGGAAAATCTCGCACGACAATCTGTGCCGCCTGGATTATTACGAAGGCTACCCGAATTTTTACACCCGTTATCTGGTTGATATAATCTTTGACAGTCGTAAGGTAGGAGCCATCGTCTACGAGATGACACCATCGGTTAAACTTGTGCGCAGCGGGATACCATATTCGTCTAAATACCGGAAGATATGTTCCGATGGCGCAATCATGAACGGGATCGGGGACGGATTCAAATCAGCAGCAGAAGAAGCGGGCGATTGCCTGAACTTGGCATTTAGCGATAATTTACAGAACCAAAGATAACGTAAGGAGGATAACGATGAGTAATCATGCTGAATTTATTATTTTGGTCGGGACCGGGCATCCATATGGCGGAGAAGGAATGATCATCAACGATATTTTGTCGCTGCATGATCATGACGGATGGTTTTTTGCTGCAAATGATTGTTCATCCTACTGGTTGAATAGCAGCATGGAAGACGCGCTGCTGATGATTAGTTTGTACTGCATCGCCCCCAGGGCAAAGGGGGATTCGCCTTTTGCCAGGTTACGCAAAAAAGCGGAAGCATCATTTACTGTACCTCTTTCCGGACATGACATTGACACTGATAACGACATGTATATCTCAAAGGAGGCATTGCAGTCGCTCTATGATGAAAATAAACGGCTCCTGTCAAGCAGTTCTGTCAAATTAGTCGGATTGCGATTACGGTCGAATTGTCTCCAAGGCATTGCGGAAGATCGGTTAAAAAAAGAATTTCTAGCGACTGTCATGGCGTATAATTTAAACAATGTCGAATATTGTGAAACTGTTTACGGCCGCTTTTGTGGAAGTTTCAGTCAAACTACTCGTGAATATGTAAAAAAAGGTGCCGAAGATGATGAAAATATATAAAAGCCAGGCGGATAGTTTTAATTCTATCCATCAGTTTATAATTAATATTATTTTCTGACTGGAGATTTAATTAGTTCACCTTCAAGCATTCTACCAGCATTCAATAATGCAGCTTTTGAAAGCTCAA
>CAIMFA010001022.1 GCA_903840185.1 uncultured Lentisphaeria bacterium
GATATATTTGTTTCAGATGTATATTTACAGTTGCCGCAATACGTTGATGCTTTTGTGTCTGGCAGAGAAGGTTTTTCAGAAATATTCCATAGGAAGATGGATACATTGGGTTTGCTTTCCAGGCGATTTCTGTTTGATTCTTTGCCCCAAAAGCATCTATTTGAGCAAGCGCAAAGTTCTTGCCCGCATCGGTGGGCTCCAAAAACAGCGCCTCGACTAATTGGTTAAGCTTGTTCTCCCCAAAGCAGATGTCGTCTTTGGTGAATACTTGCGGCATAAGGGTGTTCAGTTCTGCAATGAGCGGCTTGATTGCGGCATTGTGATGGTTACGGATATAATCCATTCCAATTCTCTTGGTTTCCACGCTTACCCCTTGAACCCGTTTAACCGCGTCCTGAATGTTATCTACAGAAGGCTTTTCTTTAATCAGGAATGTTACCTCATCTTCCAGTTCATATGGCAGGATTTCATACCTTGGCGGCCATGCGGTTGGATTGCTGAATATAAAGCTTTTGCCAATTTTTTTATCTGCTTCAGACAACTTGAACGTAACCATCTCCCCGGCTTGCCGGTTACCTCTGAGTACTTTGGTTACTTTAACTTCGGCAGTGTTATCGTCAAGCTTACGAATAACTTCGGCGATAATGATGTCATTTGAACTGCGAACTGATTTTGCTAAGTTGTTGTGAATATTGCAGTCAGGGCATGCAACGGCGGCAGTTGTCGAAAGAAAAATAATAACACTAACTAACATAAAAATTGGAATAAATCTTGACAATCTAAAACATTTATCCATAAATAATCCCGTTTTTATTTATTCGGTATGTTGGGGTTTGTATTGTAAAATTCTAAAATAATCTGCACAGCCTGAAATGCAAATCCTGAACAAATGACATAACATTGATTTTAACAGGGATGGGCAGGATAAGAAATGTTAAACAGCTTAAAATTGTCTACCAGTACTCCGCCCAGTAAACAATTTCGTTACTCTCGGTGCTGATTGCAACACCGTGACTTTTCTGCTGGAATTTTTCCGGGATGTATTTGTCAAAAACCATAATTTCGAAGTCATTGGAGAACGGTTCTGGCTTGCCCTTGTATGTATAGAAATACGTCGTAGGCATTGAGCAATGTTCGTTGCCGCGGCAAGAAACGGTTCGTTGTTTTGAAAACTGGTTATACAGCTCCAGGATTCTCTCGTGAGGCAGTTGCAATCGGAGTTGAATGTGCCCGCCGCCTTGAAGGAATCCCGGCGCATGAGAAAATTTTTTGAGTGAAGCTTCTGCCGGTATTTCGGACGGGAAGTGTGCAACCTGGTCTTGATCCCATTGGGAGCGCAGCCTGGAGTATTGAGCGAGGTCATGAGTCGGCTCCAGGGCTTTGTCTAAGGCGCAGACAAACGCGTACCCGATGCAGAGAGGCAGGCCGACATAGATTAATCCAGCCAGAAGAAGAATACCGCAGATATTGAAGACCCACAACTTTTTTCTGCTGAATTTTTTACCCATTTAAAATTTATCCTGCTTTGCCGAACTTCAGCGCAGTCGTGCGTTTGAATTTATGAGCTTAATTTTCAGATACATGCTTTTCATTATCTGCTGTAACAGGCGAGGGGACTTGGGCATGTTTTTGCGCCAGCATTACCGCCCATTTTCGACCGAATACGAATAGCAGTATCCCGGCGATGAATGGGATGAATGTTTGTGAAATAGAGGAAGCATCCACGCATCCCATCCACGAATATCCAGAACAGGTTGCCACCTCTTTGAACAAATGACAAGTCAGCTTTAAAACACTTGCCAAATAACCGGCGATATAGTAAAGCCCTACGCCAATGAACGCAATGGAATACCAATCTGCCAGGGTCATTGCCCCGAAAGAAATGTCTTGAGGCAGGCGGCTAGTAATTAGTCGCGCAACAGGTAATGCAAAAATCCACAGCAGGATAGACCAGGCCAATAAGACGCCGAAAATCAGCCACACGTCCATAGGCAAATCGAATGGAGTAGGTTCATGCAGTCGCAGTAACTGGAGCGTGACCGGCACCGACATTACTATAGTTTCCAGCATAAATTTAAGAGTTATTAGGCGCAAAACGACGACAACAAGGCTTTGCAGATTCATTGTGCTTGATTACTCCTGATATTTCTCCGATTTATGCTGCCGGAATAAAGTAATCTGTGATAGCGGGAATGCAAGTTATGAAATTTGCCACTTTAATTTACAGAAAAAAATAAACCGAATACTTGAAACTTTCATTATCTATTGCATAGTATGTACTGTAATACAGGATATACATGAATATAAATGAGTAATATCATCGAAATCAGAAGCCGGATACCGGAGAATATTTTTGATTATCAGCAGTTGCTTGATAATCTTTCCCAATACGGCAATATCAGGAATTGCATCGGGAGGCTGTTGGACTCCGGCGAAATTATCCGGATTCGTAAAGGACTGTACACTTTTGCGGAGCCGCTGCGGCGGTCCCCGCTGTGCCGCGAACTGCTGGCCAATCTGATTTACGGGCCGTCATATATTACGGCTGATTACGCGCTCAGTTATTACGGGCTGATTCCGGAACGGGTTACGGTCTTGACTTCGGTAACCACCGGGCGTTCGCGTAGTTTCACCACGCCGTTCGGGGTCTTTAGCTATCGTAATCTATCCGAAGCGCTTTACTCGCCTGGCGCAACGCTTGAAACTTCCGGGCAGTCGCCGTTTTTAATTGCCACACCGGAGAAAGCGCTTATTGACAGGGTCTGGCAGGATAATCATTTTTCCGGAACAACGATTTCCGGTTACGACGCGTATCTGCGCGATGACCTGCGCCTGGATTTCGACCGGCTGCGGGAACTGGATTTCAAGCGTTTTCAGGAGTTTGCAGATGCCAGAGACAGCAGAAAGATTGATAATCTGGTCAAATATATAAAGCCGCACATGGAGAAGCCGAATAATGAATGACGCGATAAAAAATATGCTGGAAGGGTATCATTGCTCCTCAAGTGATGATTATATTAATGCCCTGCGCGAGATCATGCAGGAACTGGCGCTGCTGGGTTTGTGGCGCAGTAAATTTTTCGAGCATGCTGCGTTCTATGGCGGCACAGCCTTGCGCATTCTTTACGGGCTGGACCGCTATTCCGAGGATCTGGATTTTTCTCTGCTTGCGCCTGACCGCGAGTTTACGTTGAGTATTTACGGGGAGGCTCTGAAAAGGGAAATCAGCAGTTTCGGTTTTCAGGTTGATTTTGCGAAAAAAGAGAAAGCCGGCTCCGGGTCAATTGATTCAGCGTTTATCAAGGCGAACACTTACCGGCAGTTGATTACCGTAACGACGGATTCCGCCATGCTTGCCGGAATCAATCCGCGCCAGGAGTTGAAAATCAAGCTTGAGGTGGATATTGATCCGCCTGGAGGGTTTGCCACGGAAAGCCGTTATCAGTTCCGGCCCATTCCCTATGCGGTCAGAGTGTACCGCCTGCCGGATTTGTTTGCCGGAAAAATGCATGCGGTGTTGTGCCGCAAATGGAAAAGCCGCCAGAAAGGGCGCGACTGGTACGATCTGGCATGGTATGCCGGACATCATCCGCAACTGAATTTATACCATCTGGAAGTCCGAATGCGCCAGTCCGGCGATTATGCCGGCGCAGATCCGTTGTCATGGAGCCATTTTCAAGAGCTGCTCATGGAGGCCGTCGAACAGGTCGATATTGATCAGATTCGCACTGACGTCGCGCCGTTTGTCCATGATCAGCGGCAATTGGAGCTCTGGTCGCGGGATTTCTTTCTCCAGGCCGCAAGTAAAATCAGACCGGTATAATTCGATCGTAAAGGAATTTTAGTTTGGATTCGCACTCTTCGAGGCCTTCGATACCCCGGTATCGGCAGCCTCTCGGAATACGCACCAATTCTCAAAATCTTCGCAATCCATAGTTGAATTTTCAGCCGTGCAGAGTAAAACTCACGGGTTAGTCTCCCCGTGGCTGAGGGATGACTTTGTGGTTAATTTCAGCTTGGCGGCGAGGTTGCGGGGCGCTGAAAATGATGGCTGGCGTTAAATTTTTTGGAAATGCGGTTAGAAACTTGAATTTTTTGTGTTAGACGGCTTGTTTTTTGAGAGGTCGGCAGTATTTTATAAATCCGTGCGTCGAAATTCCGGTGATGGATATTGGGGCGGGATATTAAAAAAAGCTTAAAAAAGTTGAAAGTTAATTTGCAAAAGTTTACAGAGTGATTAGATTAATCGCCTGTTTATGTCTTTTGGGATGCCGGCTCGGGTGGCGGAATTGGCAGACGCGCATGGTTGAGGTCCATGAGGAGCGATCCGTGGGGGTTCAAATCCCCCCTCGAGCACCACTTATCATTGATAGCTGAGTGATAAAGCATCGGTGTTGAAGAGAAGTGTACAATAAGTTGAGCTTAGGTTTTACTGAATTGTAATCCGGTGCCCACAGAGCTCAGTCGGTAGAGCACATCCTTGGTAAGGATGAGGTCAACGGTTCAAATCCGTTTGTGGGCTCCACATTTTTTGAGTGGTTTTCAGGTTAAAAATTATATATAGTCAGAAACAAATAGTAAAACTCTAACGGTTAAAAAAACACCAGGAGGAATTAGCATGGCTAAAGAAAAGTTTGAGAGAACGAAACCGCACGTCAACATCGGAACAATCGGCCACGTTGACCACGGCAAGACAACGCTCACCGCAGCAAGCACCATGTGCCTTGCGAAGAAGTACGGCCGCGGCGGAGTAAAAAAATATGACGAAATCGACAACGCTCCGGAAGAAAAAGAGCGCGGTATCACCATTAATACCGCACACGTCGAATACGAAACCGAAAAACGCCACTATGCGCACGTTGACTGTCCGGGACATGCCGACTATGTGAAGAACATGATCACCGGTGCCGCGCAGATGGACGGAGCGATCCTCGTTATCGCCGCGACTGACGGCCCGATGGCCCAGACCCGCGAACACGTTCTCCTGGCCCGCCAGGTAGGCGTTCCCTCACTGGTAGTGTTCCTGAACAAAGTTGACGCTCTGGACGATCCGGAACTGCTGGAACTCGTCGAGATGGAAGTCCGCGAGCTGCTGAGCAAATACGATTATCCCGGCGATGAAATCCCGGTTATCAAAGGTTCCGCCATGAAGGCTGCTGAAGCCGAAGGCGATCCGGAAAATCCGTGGTGCAAAGGCATACTCGAACTGATGAACGCGGTTGATGATTACATCCCCCAGCCGGTTCGTGAAATCGATCTCCCCTTCCTGATGCCGATCGAAGACGTGTTCTCCATTGAAGGTCGCGGTACTGTTGTAACCGGCCGTGTTGAACGCGGAATCATCAAGCTCAATGAAGAAATTGAAATCATCGGTTTGAACAAGAATTCCAAGACTACCGTTATCGGTATCGAAATGTTCCGCAAGCTTCTTGATGAAGGCCGTGCCGGCGATAATATCGGCTGCCTGCTCCGCGGAACCAAGAAAGATGACGTCGAGCGCGGCCAGGTTCTGGCTAAGCCGAAATCAATCACTCCGCATACCAAGTTCAAGGGCGAAATTTACGTTCTGTCGAAAGAAGAAGGCGGCCGTCATACTCCGTTCTTCACCAACTATCGTCCCCAGTTCTATTTCCGTACGACTGACGTGACCGGTATCGTTTCTCTGCCTCCGGGTGTTGAGATGGTAATGCCTGGCGATAACACAACGATCACCGTTGAGTTGATTGCTCCGATCGCTATGGAAAAGACCCTGCGCTTCGCTATTCGCGAAGGCGGACGTACTGTTGCCTCCGGCAGAGTATCGGAAATCATCGCGTAATATAAAGTTATATACGATAATATGTTTGTCCCGGACAGTTAGCAAAAGCGGCTGTCCGGGATAATTACACTAAATAAGCAAGGTGAATTATGGCGCGTGAGATTATAACATTGGAATGTACGGAATGCAAAAACCGTAACTACACATCCAAGAAAGAAAAGCGCAATACTCCGGAGAGACTTGAAAAGAAGAAATTCTGCAAGTTTGATCGCAAACACACTCTCCACAAGGAAACGCGCTAAGCCAGCGGATACTGTTATTTGGGTATTAGGAGTGTAGCTCAGTTGGCTAGAGCAGCGGTCTCCAAAACCGCAGGTCGAGAGTTCGAGTCTCTCCGCTCCTGCCAGTTTTAAAAGCCTGGAAAATATTAGGAAAGAAACGGGAAACGGAATATGAACAGCAGTTTTATGGGCAAAGTCAGACAGTTTATAGCTGATACCATGGCCGAGCTTCACAAGTGCACCTGGCCGGGTAAAGCCGAGTTGTTTGAGTCAACAATACTTGTAATCATTGCGATTGCCATACTTTCATGTTTCGTGGCGGGTGTAGATCAGGTTTGCATTTTTGTAATTAAGCTCATTACCGGGACTTTGTGATTTTTCATCTATAAGGAATTTCTATACTATGCAGGATGAGACAAGAGAAAAAGGCAAATGGTATGTAGTACATACCCTTTCCGGACAGGAAAACAAGGTCAGGGAATCTATTCTCAGACAACTGGCAATCGAAAACGACGATATACCGGTTTATGAAGTATATATCCCGATAGAGAAAGTTTCAGAAGTCCGTCAGGGTAAAAAGACAACTACTACCCGTAAGTTCTTCCCCGGCTATATTCTGGTGAGAATGGATCTGTACAAAGAAGACTGTAAACAGGTTGACGAAAAAGCCTGGTACTTTATTAAAGACACACAGGGTGTAATCGGCTTTGTCGGCGGCAGCGGGAACAATCCTGTGCCGTTGTCGGATTCGGAAGTGGCCGACCTGCTGCGTCAGGTTACTGTGGAAGAAGAGAAAGTCAAGCCCAAGATTGCGTTTGAAATCGGCGAAGCCGTCCGGATTAAAGATGGCGCGTTCGAGAACTTTGAGGGCAACATTCAGGAAATTGATAATGAACGCGGCAAGCTGAAACTGATGGTTTCGATTTTCGGCCGCTCAACCCCCGTGGAATTGGAGTTCTGGCAGGTCGGCCGCGAATAAATTTCGCAGCTGGTACTTTTATATTAATTTTGACATGTATGTGGAAGAGAACCTGTCATTTCATACCACATAATGTCGGATGGAGATCATTATGGCAAAAAAGGTTACAGGAGAAATCCGGTTGCAGATTCCTGCAGGCGCCGCTAACCCGGCACCGCCGATCGGGCCCGCGCTCGGTCAAGCAGGGGTCAATATCATGGATTTCTGCAAACAGTTTAATGCTGCCACTCAAGCCCAGAGTGGATTGATCATCCCGGTCGTGATCACTGTTTATCAGGATCGCTCTTTTACGTTTATCACCAAATCGCCACCGGCTTCCGTGCTGATCAAGAAAGCAGCGGGACTGGCGTCCGGATCAAAAACTCCGGGCAAAGGCGACAAGGTCGGTAAGATCACCAGAGCGCAGATCAAAGAGATCGTTCAGACGAAAAAGAACGATATCAACGCCCGGAATGAAGCGGCAGCTATGAAACTTATCGAAGGAACAGCCCGCAGTATGGGTATCGAGGTGGTCGATGCATAAGAGCAAATTATACAAAGCCCAGACTGCAACTTACGACCGCCAGTCGAAATATGGCGTGGTCGCCGCGCTGGAGATGTTGAAGGCTATGCCCCACGTGAAGTTTGACGAGTCCGTTGAAGTGGCTTTCAAACTGGGAATAGATTCCAAGAAATCTGATCAGACTGTCCGCGGCGCTGTACCGCTTCCGAAAGGAACCGGCAAGAAAGTGCGTATTGCGGTAGTCGCCAGCGGTGCCCAGGCTGAGGAAGCCAAGGCAGCCGGCGCTGATTTCGTAGGGTATGAAGATCTTGTCGAAAAAATTAAAGGTGGTTTCCTTGATTTCGACAGCTTGATAGCAACGCCCGATGCGATGAGACTGGTGCGTCCGCTCGGTAAGGCTCTCGGTCCCCGCGGACTGATGCCGAACCCGAAGACCGGCACAGTTACTGATCAGGTCGGTGCTGCGGTAGCGGAAGCTAAAGCAGGCCGTGTCGAGTTCAGAGCTGACCGCGGCGCCTGTATCCACGTGGCGATCGGCAAAGTCTCTTTCTCCGCAGAGGATCTGAAAGTTAACTTTGACGTGATCGTTGACGCGGTTACCAAGGCCAAACCGGCCAGCGCCAAAGGGACATATCTTATCAGCTGCACCATATCATCGACAATGAGCCCTGGAATAAGAATTGACACTAAAGAACTAGTGAGGCTGGTATCATGAGAAATGAAAAAGTCCATTTAGTCAATTATATCGGGGGCCTGCTGAAAGATTCTGATTATGTATACTTCGTCAGCTATAAAGGTTTGACGGTCAAGGCGTTTTCCGAGTTCCGCAACCAGATTGCCAAGCACAATGCCGAATGTCATGTGCTGAAAAACTCCTTGATCAGAAAAGCCGCCGAACTGTCAAAAATTGACGTTCTGGCAAAAAACGCGATGAAGGAAAGCACCGCACTGGTCAGCGGCACCGGCGATCCCGGTAATGTTGCCAAAGTCATTGCGGAGTTTACTAAGACGAACAGTCTGCTGGCAGCGAAGGGCGGCTATTTAGAAGGCGCTCTTCTCTCTGATTCCGATGTTAAAGCCATTGCTTCTCTGCCGCCGAAAGAAGTCATCTATGCCCAGTTGCTGGGACTTCTGCAGGCGCCGTCGAGAAATCTGGTCAGTCTCCTTAACAACAAGGCGGCTTCGATCCTCAATGTGCTGAATGCGTATAAAGATAAAATTGATAATAAAGCCTAATTAACTCATTTAATAATAACTATGGAGGCATTTCGCTATGTCAGAAGAAGCTAAAGTCGAAGTATCAAAACAGATGGATGAATTTATCTCCTATGTTGAGAATCTCACTGTTCTCGAACTCTCAAAACTCGTAAAGGCCCTGGAAGAACGTCTGGGCGTAAGCGCTGCCGCTCCGGTTGCAGCAGCTGCCGCTCCGTCCGCCGCTCCGGCTGCCGCGGTTGAAGAACAAACCGAGTTCACCGTTATCCTGAAGGCTTTCGGCGATAACAAAGTCGGCGTCATCAAGGAAGTCAGAGCCATTACCGGTCTCGGACTGAAAGATGCCAAAGATCTCGTTGAAGCCGCGCCGAAACCGGTCAAGGAAGGCGTGAACAAGGAAGATGCTCAGAAGCTTAAAGCTCAGCTCGAAAGCGCTGGCGCTACTGTAGAACTGAAGTAAAGTTCTGCATTGATAAAACGGCGGGAAATTTTTGATAAATTTTCCTGCCGTTCTTTTGCGTTTTTATATATATGTTACGCAAAAGTCAGTTTTGAGTTTAGTTGTGCGGAGAGAATTAGCCGGATTTTCTCCATTTCGCCTTTTGTGGATCTAACCTGGAAGGGTGAACTATGTCAGATCGCGTAAATTTTGGTAGATTGAGGGATGTTTTGGCCGTACCGGATTTAATCGGTGTCCAAATCAATTCTTACGACGCTTTTCTCCAGCGGGATATTCCCCAGGAGCAGAGAGCAAATCAGGGTCTCCAGGAAGTTTTCAACGAGATTTTCCCGATTGAAAGCTTCGACAAACAATTAGTAGTGGAATTTGTTTCCTATCAAGTCGGTGAATCGAAGAATTCTGTAGTGGATTGCATCAAAGACGGCAATTCCTACAGTGCGTCGCTGCACGTGGATTTTCTGTTGAAAAATAATGGTGTGGAAATCCCGGAACGCGTCTATCTCGGTGAAATCCCGATTATGACGGAAAGAGGTACTTTTGTAATTAACGGGGCGGAAAGGGTGATCATCAGTCAGTTGCACCGCTCCCCCGGTATCTGTTTCGAGAAATCCAGACATTCCAGCGGAAGGACACTTTATTCCTTCAGGATAATTCCCGACCGCGGTTCGTGGATGGAAGTCCAGTTCGATATCAATGATTATATTTATATCTATCTTGACCGCCGCCGCCGCCGCCGGAAATTCCTGATTTCGACATTCCTGCGCGCTGTCGGATTTGAGTCCAACAAAGACATTCTTTCGAGAGTCTACACTGTTGAGTCTCTTTCTGTTCCCGCGCTGTTGAAGAAAAAAGATATATCCAATTATTATGTTGTAGATGATGTCACCAATGAAAATGATATTGTCGTGCTTGAAGAACTGGTTCAGCTCAATGAGACCCATTTGAAGCAGCTCCAGGACGCCAATATCAAGAAAAAAATCGATCTGGCCTATATCCCGGACGGCGACACCTACATCATCAACTGCCTCAGACGTGATCCGGCCCGTAACGCGGAAGAGGCGCTGAAGGAAATTTACAGAAGAATGCGTCCCGGCGATCCGCCGAACGTGAATAATGCCAAACAGCTCATCAAGAGACTGTTTTTCGATATCCGCCGCTATGACCTCGGCGCTGTCGGCCGTTTCAAGATCAATGAAAGACTTGGTCTGAACCTGCCGCTCACCGATCGTACGCTGATGCCTGAAGATCTGATGGCCGCCACTAAATATCTGGTCAAACTGCGCAATACCGGCGGTGCGACGGATGATATTGACCATCTTGGCAGCAGACGTGTCAGAACCGTCGGCGAACTGCTTCAGAATCACTGCCGCGTCGGCATGCTGAGGACTGAACGTCTTATTCGCGAAAGAATGACTTTAATCAACGCTGAAGAAACCAGTATTACTCCGGGCAAGCTGATCAATCCGAAAGCTTTTGCCGGCGTAATCCGCGATTTCTTTGCGCGTAATCAGCTTTCACAGTATATGGACCAGACCAACCCGTTGAGCGAGCTTACCAACAAGCGCCGTCTCAGCGCGCTGGGACCAGGCGGGTTGAGCCGCGAACGTGCGGGATTCGAAGTCCGCGACGTTCATTCCAGCCATTACGGCAGAATCTGCCCGATTGAAACGCCTGAAGGTCCGAATATCGGTCTTATCTCCTCCATGTCGCTGTATGCGACAATCAATTCATTCGGTTTCCTTGAAACGCCGTACCGCAAAGTCGTTGACGGCGTCGTAACCGACCAGATTGATTTCCTGACCGCTGACAAAGAGGAAAAGTTCATTATCGCCCAGGCCAATGCAGCGATCGATAAGAACGGTAAATTCCTAAAACCGCAGGTGATGTCCAGATTCATGGGCGAGTCGGAAGAACATCCGCAGGAAGAAGTCCAGTATATGGACGTTTCCCCCAAACAGCTGGTCAGCGCCGCCGCCGGTATCATCCCGTTCCTGGAACACGACGACGCGAACCGTGCATTGATGGGCTCAAACATGCAGCGCCAGGCGGTGCCGCTCCTGACTACGGAATCTCCGCTGGTGGGAACCGACCTTGAAGGCCGGATCGCCAGAGACTCCAGAGCGGTTGTTGTTGCCAGGAAGGCTGGTATTGTGGCGGAAGTCTCCTCCAGTGATATCGTAATCACTACTGACGGCAAGCCTTTAAACAAGACAGCCGACCAGGAGAATGCAATCCGTTACAAATTGAACAAGTTCCTGCGCAGCAATGCAGGCACCTGTATCAATCAGCGTCCGATTGTCAAGCACGGCATGAAAATCAACGTTGGCGATGTCATCGCCGACGGCGCGGCTACTGCACAGGGCGAACTTGCCCTCGGCAAAAACGTGCTGGTTGCATTCATGCCATGGTGCGGATACAACTTTGAGGACGCGATTGTAGTGTCAGAACGTCTGGTGAAGGAAGACACTTACACCAGCATCCATATTGACGAATTCGAAATCACCAGCCGCGAAACCAAACTCGGACCGGAGGAAATCACCCGTGATATTCCGAACGTCAGCGAAGAAGCTTTGCGCAATCTGGGCCCGGACGGCGTTGTCTGTCTCGGCGCGGAAGTGAGACCCGGTGATATTCTCGTCGGCAAAATCACGCCGAAGAGCGAAACCGAACTTGCTCCGGAAGAACGCCTGCTCAGGGCCATCTTCGGGGAAAAAGCCGCCGATGTCAAGGACTCAAGCTTGATTGTCAGCAGCGGCAAGGGCGGGATTGTCATGGATGTGCGTATCGAGTATGCGAAAGACCCGAATCGTCAGTCTCTGACCAAATCAGAACTCAGAAGACAGGTCAAGAGCGCGAAAGATACCTACAAACAGCGCTACACCGAGCTTGTTGAAGAGATGGCTGACCGCCTGGCCGACATTATGCTCGGGCAGAAGCTGCCGCATCCGATCTACGACGAAAGCTCATCGAAGAAAAATGCGATTCTGATCAGCTCCAACCGCAAGGTTACCCGCAGTTCCGTGCTTAAACTTGCCACCAAGTACAATTGCTGGCGCATGGAAGAATGCCCGCTGAAAGAGTCGATCAAGGAAATTGTTACAGTCTTTGAACCGAGATTTGAAGAAAACGATCAGTTTAAAGACGAAGTCATACAGACACTGGAATCCGGAGACGGCTCCGATCCCGGCGTCATCAAGAAAGTCAAAGTCTACGTTGCCTGCAAGCGCAAACTGCAGGTCGGGGACAAGATGGCCGGCAGACACGGGAATAAAGGTATTGTCGCGAAAATCGTTCCGATTGAAGACATGCCTTTCCTGGAAGACGGCAATCCGGTGGATATTGTGTTGAATCCGCTTGGCGTACCGAGCCGTATGAACGTCGGACAGGTGCTTGAAACACATCTGGGCTGGGCGGCGAAGATGCTCGGCATGAAAGTGGCGACACCGGTATTCGACGGCATCCCTGAAGAAAAGATTGTTGAGTTAATGGTCCAGGCAAATGACAAGGTTACTGAGGAAGAAGGCCGTAATTACCATTGGGGTTTCAGGAAGAATGCAAACGACGATGGTTATAAATTTGACGGCAAGGTTGACCTCTGTGACGGCCGTAACGGCAATAGATTCGGCCAGCGCGTAATGGTCGGCCAGATCTACATGCTGAAACTTGACCATCTCGTTGCCAATAAGATTCACGCCAGGTCCGTCGGACCCTACTCTCTGGTCACCCAGCAGCCGCTCGGCGGTAAAGCTCAGCACGGGGGACAGCGTTTCGGGGAAATGGAAGTGTGGGCGCTTGAAGCTTACGGCGCCGCTCATAACCTGCAGGAAATGCTTACGGTTAAGAGTGACGACGTCACCGGCAGAGCGAGAATTTACGAGTCAATCGTAAAGGGGCAGAATATTCTTGAAGCCGGACGTCCGGAGTCATTCAATGTTCTGTTGAAAGAAATGCAGAGCCTCGGTCTTGACATCCGCACTGTTAAGAAGCCTGTGGAAAATCAATAAACTGGAGGGATGAACTTTGATAGATAATACATACGCATACAGAGAGTTGCTGGGACAGTCCTCCAATTCCGCTTTTGGAGCTGTAGCGATTAACGTAGCTTCCCCCGAAGTGATTCGTTCCTGGAGTTTCGGCGAAGTTAAGAATCCGGAAACCATCAACTACCGTAGTTTCAAACCCGAAAAGGGCGGCCTGTTCTGTGAAAGAATATTCGGTCCGACCAGAGACTGGGAATGCAACTGCGGTAAATATAAGCGAGTAAAGCATAAAGGCATCGTCTGCGACCGCTGCGGTGTTGAAGTAACCCAGTCCAAGGTCAGACGCGAACGCATGGGTCATATCGACCTGGCAGTTCCAGTCTCCCACATCTGGTTCTTCAAGTGCATGCCCAGCCGTATCGGACTGATGCTGGATATGACGGCAAAATCTCTGGAAAGAGTTATTTACTACGAAGACTGGGTTGTGGTTGATTCCGGCGATACCCCGCTCAAGGTCGGTCAGACCATGAACGAACTGGAATATCGTCAGGCGAAAGAAGACTACGGCGATGCTTTTGTGGCGGATATGGGCGCTCCGGCGGTTCATTCCCTGCTCGAAAAGATTGATATGCCGCTGCTGATGACTGAACTTGAAGTCAGCCTTGAATCAACCAAGAATAAAGCCATCCGCAAGAAACTGGCCAAACGGCTTCGTCTGGTGGAAGGCTTTATTAACAGCAAATCCCGTCCGGAATGGATGATTCTGAAAGTGCTTCCGGTAATTCCTCCGGACCTCCGTCCGCTGGTTCCGCTGGAAGGCGGCAGATTCGCCACATCCGATCTTAACGACCTTTACCGTCGCGTAATCAACCGGAACAACCGGCTCAAGAACCTCCTGCAGCTCAGAACTCCGGAAGTGATTATCCGCAATGAAAAACGCATGCTTCAGGAAGCTGTCGATGCGCTGATGGACAACGGCCGTCACGGCCGCGCTGTCACCGGCGCCGGCAACCGTCCGCTGAAGTCGCTTAGCGATATGCTCAAAGGCAAGCAGGGACGTTTCCGTCAGAACCTGCTTGGTAAGCGCGTTGACTACTCCGGCCGTTCGGTTATCGTTGTCGGCCCTGAGCTGAAACTGTGGCAGTGCGGTTTGCCGAAGAAAATGGCGCTTGTGCTGTTTGAACCGTTCATCATCCGTCATCTCAAAGGCCGCGGCTACGCTCATACCGTCCGCGGTGCCAAGAAAATGATTGAACGCGGCGAAGCAGTAGTATGGGATATTCTTGAAGAAGTCACCCAGGGACATCCGGTGATGCTTAACCGCGCGCCGACCCTGCACCGTCTGAGTATTCAGGCGTTTGATCCGGTGCTTATCGAAGGTTCCGCTATCCGTATTCATCCGCTGGTTTGTACCGCTTATAACGCGGACTTCGACGGTGACCAGATGGCGGTGCACGTTCCGTTGTCCAGTATTGCGCAGATGGAAACCAAGCTGCTCATGCTGGCGCCGAACAACATCTTTTCACCGGCCAACGGCAAGCCGATTACTTCGCCGACGCAGGATATCACCCTCGGCTCTTATTATTTGACATTTGAACCGCAGAACAAGAGCCTGGCGAAACTCTACAAAGATGATTTCGAAGTGCTCTATGCGATGCATACCGGTCACATCAAAATTCATGATGCGGTCAGGATCCCGAACCCGGATTATAAGAAAAGTACAATATGGGGCGATAAGGAGAGCAAATTTCTGCTGACTACCGCCGGACGTTGTATTTTTAACGAACTCTGGGATGATACTCTCGGCTTCTTCAATAAAGTTGCCAAGAAGAAAGAACTCGGCGTACTGATCAGCGATTCCTACAAGATCGTGGGACATGAAAAGACGGTGAGACTGCTTGACGAACTGAAAGATCTCGGCTACGAATATGCAACTGTCGCCGGATTCTCGATCTCTATTTCCGACCTGGTCATTCCTGAAAAGAAAGACGCGTTGATTGAAAAAGCCAGAGAAGAGATTGCCAAGGTCGTTGACCAGTACAATAAAGGTGTGCTGACCGAAGGTGAGCGCCACAATAAAGTTATTGACATCTGGACTCAGACCAGTAATACCGTTGCCAACGAGCTTTTCGCCCGTCTGGAAGCGGAATCCAAATCCGGCGATATCAACCCGGTATATGCGATGCTCGACTCCGGCGCCCGAGGCAGCAAGGACCAGATCAGACAGCTGGCTGGTATGCGCGGTCTTATGGCAAAGCCGTCCGGCGACATTATCGAACGCCCGATTATCTCCAACTTCAGGGAAGGACTTTCCGTGCTTGAGTACTTTATTTCTACTCACGGCGCACGTAAAGGACTGGCGGATACCGCGCTTAAGACCGCGGACTCCGGTTATATGACCCGTAAGCTGGTTGACGTGGCTCAGGACATCATCTGCCGTGAAGAGGATTGCGGCACAGTGAAGGGTATCTGGGTCGCCGCGATTGTTGAAGGCGATGAAGTCATTCTGCCGCTGAAGAACCGCCTGGTCGGCCGTTTCAGCGCAATGGATATCAGAGACCCCGCATTTGATGACGGCCGTCTGATCGTCAAGGCCAATGAGGATTTCACTCCTGAAAACGTGGCGGTCATCGACCAGCGCGGTATTCAGAAAGTGCTGATCCGCTCCACCCTGACTTGCGAAAGCGCCAGAGGCGTCTGTATCAAGTGTTACGGGCGTAACCTGGCCACCGACAAGCTTGCTGAAAAAGGCGATGCTCTCGGTATTATCGCTGCCCAGTCCATCGGGGAACCCGGTACGCAGTTGACCATGAGAACGTTCCATATCGGCGGTACTGCATCTTCGGCTTATAAACAGCCGGTTATCACAGCCCGTAACGCCGGTATAATCAAACTGGTCAACGTCCGTACAGTTAAAAATCAAAAAGGCGAAACCGTTGTTGTGAATAAGAACGGTTACGTTGTCATCTATGATGAAAAAGCGGCCAAGGAAGCGGAAAAGAAAGCCAGAGATAAAGCTCAGGCTGAAGCTGCTGTAATTGGCACTTTCTTCAACAAAGACTATGACTACTGGGCGGATGCCATGCGTGAATCCGAGGTCGACCGCTACGACATTGAAGCCGGCGCCGTTCTGGAAAAAGGCGAAGGCGAAAAAGTCAAGAGCAACGAGCGGTTCATTCACTGGGATCCGTACCATGTTCCGATTATTGCCGAAGAGGAAGGTTTAGTTGAACTGCACGACCTGGTTGAAGGCGTGACGCTCAGCCGTACCTCGCGCGGCAATACGGAGGAAATCACCGTTATGGAGCATCGCGAAGACTTGCACCCGCAGATTGTTATCAAAAATCTGAAAGGTGAATTTCTGGCGAACTATCCGCTTCCGTCAGGCGCGTTCCTGATGACCACGGAAAAGGCCAGAATATCGCCCGGACTGGTACTGGCGCGTGTGCCGCGTCAGTCTGCCAAGAACAAGGATATCACCGGGGGCTTGCCGCGTATTGCTGAATTGTTCGAGGCCCGCATTCCGAAAGAAATTGCGGAAATCGCACGTATCGACGGGGTCGTGGAAGTTGACAAGATGACCCGCGGCAAACGCCAGCTTCTCATCCGTGATCCGGAAACCGGCATTACGGAAGAGCATAATAATATCCCCGCACACAAGCATCTGACCGTCAGCAAGGGCGACGTCGTCAGGAAGGGCCAGAAGCTTACAGAAGGTTCAGTCGTACCGCACGCCCTTCTGGAAGTATGCGGACCTCACGAACTCCAGCGTTATCTGGTTGATGAAATCCAGCTCGTTTACAGAGCGCAGGGTGTTGAAATCAATGATAAACACATTGAAATCATCATCAGACAGATGATGCAGAAAGTTAAAATCACCGATCAGGGTAGTTCAGTTTTCCTGACGGGAGAGCAGGTTGACAGATCCGAATTCATTCTGGAAAACAAACGCGTAGCTGCCAGAGGCGGAAAGCCTGCAGAAGCGGAACCTGTCCTGCTCGGTATTACCAAAGCGTCCCTTGAAACTGAAAGCTTTATCTCCGCCGCTTCGTTCCAGGATACCACCCGTATTCTGACCGACGCCGCCACTTTAGGCAAGGTGGACAAACTGCTCGGATTCAAGGAAAACGTAATTACCGGACATTTGATCCCGGCCGGTACTGGTACAGAAAAAATGCAGAGCATCAGACTCAAATATCTGGGCGAAGAAATCGAAGAGGAACTTCCGGTGGAAAAACCGGAATCTGAAGAGGAAATGCCGGATTATTCGTCTGATGTGCTGGACGACGTGGTTGAAGAAAAATTAGTTGAGGAAGAGTGATCAAAAAAATTGATCTTTTTTCTCAGAATTGTTTGCATTGTTACAAATTAAAGGTATCTTAACTGCCCTTTGACGTGTATAAAACAAACAGTTAAATGATATAAATATACAAGAAAACAGGTAAGATTATGCCGACAATTAATCAGCTTGTCCGTTTCGGACGTAGCAAAAAAGTGAAGAAAAGCAAGTCACGCGCGCTTACCAGCTGTCCGCAGCGGCGCGGGGTCTGCCTGCAGGTAACGACCCGTACACCGAAGAAACCGAACTCTGCGTTGAGAAAAATCGCCAGGGTGCGTTTGACCAACGGTCAGGAAGTTACCGCGTATATCGGCGGGGAAGGCCACAATTTGCAGGAACACTCAGTTGTTCTGGTCAAGGGCGGTCGTGTACGTGACCTGCCGGGCGTCCGTTATCATATTGTGCGCGGCGCACTGGACAGCCTCGGCGTGGATAAGCGCAAGCAGAGCCGTTCGAAATACGGGGCAAAGCGTCCTAAATAAAGAGTGAGTTTTCCGGGCTTGAGACTGTCGGCATCTAGCGGTGGCGGCAGTCTTATTGTTGAATAACTAAATGATTGTAAGGGATTGTTTATGAGAAGACGTACAGCAGCAAAGAGGGAATTGACGCCGGATGTCAAGTACAATAGCGAACTTGTCGCCCGGTTGATCAATACTATCATGAGCATGGGCAAAAAGTCCACAGCTCAGCGTATTGTGTATGGAGCATTCGGCCTGATCAAGGAAAGAAAAGCCGGCATGGATCCTCTGGAAGTATTCCTGCAGGCGCTTGAAAATGTCAAGCCGAAACTGGAAGTGAAGAGCCGTCGTGTCGGTGGCGCCACTTATCAGGTTCCCGTTGAAGTCAGCAGTGAACGTCAGGTCGCCCTGGCCATGCGCTGGATTACCAACTATGCCAAAACCCGCAAGGGCAAAGCAATGATGGAATCGCTCGCAGGGGAACTCCTTGACGCATTCGAAAATACCGGTTCAGCAATTAAGAAGAAAGACGATACACTCAAGATGGCTCAGGCGAACAAAGCTTTTGCCCATTACAGATGGTAAAAGGCAGACATTATGGCAGAGGACAATAAAACATATTCGGAAGCTCCGGGACGCGCGACACCCCTAAGCATGGTGCGTAATATCGGAATCATGGCCCACATCGACGCCGGGAAGACTACTCTCTCCGAGCGCATTCTCTATTACTGCGGGGTCAATTACAAAATCGGGGAAGTGCATGAAGGTACTGCTACCATGGACTGGATGGAGCAGGAGCAGGAGCGGGGGATTACAATCACCTCTGCCGCAACGACCTGTATGTGGAACAATCACCGCATCAACTTGATTGATACTCCTGGACACGTTGACTTCACCGCTGAAGTCGAACGTTCATTGCGGGTGCTTGACGGTGCGGTGGCGGTATTCTGTGCAGTTGGCAAAGTCCAGCCGCAAACTGAAACCGTATGGCGCCAGGCGCTCAAGTACAAAGTTCCGGTTATCGCATTCGTGAATAAAATGGACCGTACCGGCGCTAATTTTGATGCAGTGGTCAACGATATGCGTTTTAAACTTGGTGCCACCGCGGTTCCGATCATGGTTCCGATTGGCGCTGAAGCCGAATTTGCCGGCATCGTTGACGTCATTGACAATAGAGCCATTTACTTCGACGGCGATGAAATGGGCGCCGTGATGCGTATTGAAGAAGTTCCCGCTGAATTCAAAGAAAAACGTGAAGCCGCGCTGACACATCTCGTTGAATGCCTGGCTGAATATGATGATGAAGTCATGGAGATTTTCCTGGCTGATCAGATGCCTGAAATCCCGTTGATCAAGAAAGCGCTCCGTGCGGCGGTCGTCGCCGGGGAAGTTGTTCCCGTTGCATGCGGAACAGCATTTAAGAACAAAGGCGTGCAGCCGCTGCTTGATGCAGTTGTCAGTTATCTCCCGTCCCCGCTCGATGTTCCGGAAATTGAAGGACGTGATCCTTTTACTGAAGAGCCTGCCACTCGTAAGGTTGGCGATATGGAGCCGTTTGCCGCTCTTGTCTTTAAGATCATGAACGATCCCTTTGTTGGCAAGCTCAGTTTCTTCCGTGTCTACAGCGGAACTGCGGAACGCGGCGCCACCGTATATAATCCCCGTACCCGCAAACGTGAACGTCTCGGCCGTCTGCTTCAGATGCATGCGAATTCACGTGAGGAACGCACGGTTGTATACAGCGGTGACATTGCAGCAGCCGTCGGGCTTAAGAACGTAACTACCGGCGATACTATCTGTCTGGAAGACATTCCGATTGTGCTTGAATCCATGAGCTTCCCGGAACCGGTTATTTCCATCGCGGTTGAACCCAAATCAGCCGCTGACCGCGACAAATTGTATAAAGGTCTCGGCAGTCTGGCCGAAGAAGATCCGACATTCAATATGCGCAGCGATGAAGAAACCGGACAGACTATTATTTCCGGCATGGGCGAACTCCATCTGGAAATCATTCTCGACCGTCTGTTCAGAGAGCACAAAGTCGAAGCCAATACCGGCAAACCGCAAGTCGCTTACCGCGAATGCATCAATAAGGCTGCCGAATCTGACTGTAAATTTGTCCGTCAGAGCGGCGGACGCGGCCAGTACGGCCATGTGGTATTGACTATCGAACCGACAGAGCGCGGTTCCGGTATAACGATTGAAAATAAAGTCGTCGGCGGTACTATTCCTAAAGAATATATCAAGCCGATTGAAGCCGGTATCCGTGAAGCCGCCGCCACCGGCGTGCTGGCAGGATCCCCGGTCATTGACTTCAGCATCAAAATTATTGACGGTTCATACCATCCGGTAGACTCCTCTGAAATGGCATTTAAGATTGCCGGTTCAATGGCATTCAAGGACGCGGCCAAGAAAGCCGGTCTCTTCCTGCTTGAACCGATTATGAAAGTCGAAGTTACCACTCCCGATGAAAATATGGGAGATATTATCGGTGACATCACCAGCCGCCGCGGCAGCATCGCTGAAGTTGATTCTGACTCTCAGAACAAGTTCACCCGCGTTGCAGCCCAGGTTCCGCTGTCTGAACTCTTCGGTTATGCTACGGCAATCCGTTCCCTGTCCAAGGGAAGAGCGTCATACTCAATGGAGCCGTCACATTTTGAAAAAGTGCCAAAATCAATTGAAGAAACAATCATGGAGAAAAATAAATGAGCACAGCGAAGACGCAAAGAATTAGAATTCGTCTGCAAGCCTACGAACACAGGATTCTCGATCAATCTGTTTCTGAGATCCTGAATACGGCTAAACGCACCGGATCGATGATCGCGGGACCGATTCCGCTCCCGACCAGAATCGAACGATGGACCGTTAACCGTTCGCCGCATGTTGACAAGAAGTCGATGGAACAGTTTGAAATTAGAACGCATAAGCGTGTAATGGATATCATCAATCCGACGTCGAAGACAGTTGATGAACTCAAAAAACTGAATCTTCCCGCCGGTGTTGATATCTCAATTAAAATTGGAGTCTAATTTTTAGATTTCCATGATACCAATGCCCTCGAGCCGATTGAGGGTAAGTATCTGAAAGGAGTATATGAAAGGTTTAATCGGTAAGAAAGTTGGAATGACACAGATCTACGACGAACAGGGGAAGGTAATACCTGTCACCGTTGTTCAGGCTGGACCCTGTGTCGTAATGGATGTCAAAACCATTGAGAAGAACGGCTACAGTGCTGTTCAGCTTGGTTTTGGGGAAAGAAAAGCCAAAAACGCATCAATGGCGTTGCTTGGAAATGCTAAGAAAGCCGGTATCACCGGTAATCCGCCTGCAAGTCTGCGTGAAATCCGCACTGCAGCTGATTCTCAGCTTGAGCTTGGCACCATTGTCACCGCAGATATCTTTCAGGCGAATGATTATCTCGATGTCAGCGGTATCACTAAAGGCCGCGGTTTCCAGGGCTGCGTAAGACGCTATGGTTTTAAAGGCGGTCGTTACAGTCACGGCGGTGGCTGGAAGAGAAAACCGGGTTCTGTCGGTATGCGCGAATCCCCCGGCCGGGTTTTTGTTGGTAAAAAACTTCCCGGTCACATGGGCAGTGTTAACAGAACCATCCAGAATCTGAAAATTGTTCGGGTTGCCAAAGAGGACAATCTCCTGTTCATCAAAGGCGCTGTTCCCGGTCCCAACGGTGGAACTCTTCTGATTCAAGCTGCATTGAAGAAGAGCAAATAACAGTAGCTAACAGGTGAAAAAATGACTATGAAAATAAATATACTTGATTGCAAGGGAATCGTGGTTGGTGAATATGAATTCGCCGACAATTGCATTGAAGCCGAAAAGGGCAAGCAGGCGGTTCATGATGTTGTAGTAGCTTTCCTGGCTGAACAGCGTGCCGGCACTGCCAGCACCAAAACCCGCGCTGAAGTTCGCGGCGGCGGTTGCAAACCGTTCCGCCAGAAAGGCCTCGGCCGCGCCCGCGCCGGTTCCATCCGCAGTCCGATCTGGGCTGGCGGCGGTGTGACTTTCGGTCCGAAACCGCGCGATTTCAGCAAGAAAATCAATAAGAAGGTTCGCAAGCTCGCGATGAAGAGAGCCTTTACTGAAAGACTGAACGAAGGTTCGGTAATTCTGGTTGACAAACTCGATATTCCGGATCACAAAACTAAGAGCGTCAAAGCTGTTCTCAACAACCTCAAGGCTGTCAAGACTGCGCTGATCTGCGTTCCGGATTATGAAGAATCTGTTGTGTGCGCTACTGGAAACCTGGCGGATGTCGTGCTCAGAAAAGCCTCCAGCCTGAACGTTTACGAAGTGCTTCGCTTTGACAAGTTAATATTTACAAAAGATGCGCTCGATGCTTTCGTAGAGCGTCTTGCCTGAGGAGAAATTAACGATGAATACCGCATATAACGTTATCATAACTCCGCTGATTACTGAGAAGAACAATGTGCTTGCTCAGGAAAAGAAATATGCTTTCAAGGTTGCCCTCAAGGCAACCAAGATTGAGATTGGCAAAGCAGTGGAGCATCTGTTTGGCGTAAAAGTCAAAGCAGTAAATATCATGAATTACAAGGGTAAACCGAAACGCGCCGGCAGGTCCGCCAAGGTCGGATGTCGCGCTGACTGGAAAAAAGCTGTAGTTACTCTGTCCGAAGGCAGCATTGACACCTTTTAATGATTAAAATCCGAGGTAAATAAGATGGCTTTAAAAAGTTTTAACGCGTTCACTCCGAGCAGGCGGAATATGACGGTTGCGGATTTCTCCGAACTGTCAAAAGTCGCCCCGGAAAAGAGTCTTACCGTCGGCAAGAGAGCTACCGGCGGAAGAAATAACAGAGGTCGTATCACCAGCCGTTTCCGCGGCGGCGGCGCCAAGCGCCTGCTCCGGTTGATTGACTTTCATCGCAGCAAAGATGGAATCAAGGCTACCGTCAGCACACTCGAATACGATCCCAACCGTTCTGCATATATCGCGCTGCTGTTTTACGCTGACGGCGAGAAAAAATATATCATCGCACCGAACGGCCTGAAGGTCGGCGATGTTGTCATGAACGACGAAAAAGCTGAATTGAAACCCGGCAACTGCCTGAAGATCAAGAATATTCCCGTAGGTCTGGAAATCCATAATATCGAGATGGTTCCTGGACGCGGCGCCAGAATGGTAAGATCTGCAGGACAGGTCGCCACGCTCCGCGCTAAAGAAGGCGAATATGCTCAGATCAAGCTGCCGAGCGGCGAAATCAGAAAGATTCATATTGAATGCCGTGCCACTATCGGCCAGGTCGGCAATATTGAACACATGAATATCAAGCTCGGCAAAGCCGGCAAGAAACGTTACCTGGGCAAGAAACCGCACAACCGCGGTGTAGCCATGAACCCTGTCGACCATCCGATGGGCGGGGGAGAAGGCAAGACCAGCGGCGGCGGACATCCTGTTTCTCCTTGGGGTCAGCTGGCCAAGGGCAAGAAGACCAGACGCAAAAAGAAGACATCCAGCAAATTTATTACTGACCGGAGGAAGAAATAATGGCTAGATCAATTAAGAAAGGTCCGTATGTTGCAGAGTATCTCCTGGAAAAGGTGGAGAAAGTCAACAAAGAAGGCCGTAAACGCGCAATTCAGACCTGGTCACGCCGTTCCATGATCGTTCCGGACTTTGTCGGACATACTTTCAGCGTTCACAATGGTAAATCTTTTATCACCGTGTTTGTTACTGAGAATATGGTTGGCCATAAACTTGGCGAATTTTCTCCGACCCGCGTATTTAAAGATCACGGCGTAGTCAGCGGTAAGTAAGCTTACAAGAAGTCGAGATATTTCAGGGCATCCATCCGGATGCCCTTTTTCTTTTTACCGGATCATCTTTTTTTTCATGAAAATGACCAGATAGCTATTGACAGAAATTAAAACAGATGGTATAATATGGTTATTGGTGGTAATGTGTGGTAAGTTGTAAGGAATCGTTTTATGGCTAACGGATCAGGAATGCTGATCAGGCAATATGCCTATGATCAAGCCCGGCGGAATTCGGGCAAGGAAGTGAAAATACTCTCCGAGCGCGAATTGTGCAAAATTTACACTGTCAGCCGGCCGACAGTGCGCAAGTCGCTCGATGAACTGGTGAGTGAAGGAATGCTGATTATACGCAAAGGGCAGGGGACATTTACAAATCCACGCATGTTTAAGGATAACTATCTGCCAGGCAACAAATTGTCAGTAGGAATAATAGTTGGTTCAGGGAAAATAGTGGTTTATGATAAGTTTTTCTGGGGAATTGTTGCCGAATGCGGCAAGGTTATCAGTGAAGATTTCAGCGATATAAGGCTGATTCAGGCTATACATGATAATGAAAAAGCTGTAGAGGAAATACTTCTGCTGAATCTTGACGGTTTGATATGGGTTCATCCAACCAATGATCGCGCGCAGGCGATTGAAATGATCCAGCAGCGGGGCGTTCCGGTAATGTGTGTCAACCGTATTCCTGAAGGTGAACATATCAATTACGTTTCGACTGATTTTTATGCCGCCGGTAGAACTGCTGCGGAATATCTGCTGGACAAAGGGCACCGCAAGATACTGTTTATTGCCGATACTGCGATTGACGCTTACAAACTGTTTTACAACGGCTATCGGGATGCTTTTGCTGCCCGGAATATTGATTTTGACGATCATCTGTTAATTTCCGATGAAAACGAGATCATAACAGACATCAATAATTTATGCCGCTTTAAAATAGCGTTTACCGCCTGCTTTGCCTTAGGCAGCTGCATCTGGCAGGCTATTGAAGCTTTCAAGCAGAATTACGGTGAAAACTTCAGAGAGCAATACTCGTTGATGACCACTTATGCGGGCGGCGGAAAATTACTGAATTGTCCTCTTGTGAATATTGACCCGGAGGAATTAGGCAGAACTGCCGCGCTGGAATTAAAAGCGCTGATTGAGGGAAAACGGCAGTCCCCGGTAAGAGTAAAACTTATACCCGGCATCATTGAGTAGTTTTAATATCACAATACAAATAATAAGGAGATGAAATGATGAAAAAGCAGTTAACAAGTCGTGCAAATTTAATTAATTTTACACTTGTAGAACTCCTCGTAGTGATCGCGATCATCGCTATTTTGGTCAGCATGCTGATGCCTGCGTTAGGGAAGGCCAGGGAATCCGCGAAAAGCGCTGCATGTTTAAGCAATTTAAAGCAAAACGGGATTGCCATTCACGCTTACGCTAATGATTTTTCCGGCCTTGCACCGTCTTACACAACGAATGGTTCATCATTTTGGAGTACTATTCTTGTTCAGGGCTCGTATACAACTAAAGTTAATTACAATAAAACGAATATCTTTGCCTGTCCTTCTGCTAAATACAATGGAGATACTAGCAATCCGGGATCATGGACTTATGGGATGAACCTTTTTTCCGGCAATGGTAATTATGGTATGTGCTGGAAAATATTTAGGAACAAAGTGCTGATTGTTAACGCAACCTCTCCTCAGTTTATCCCTGAAAGTAATAAGTATGCCCCGAATGATTTTATTCTCGTGGGAGACTCGTCGGTACTAGGAATGGCTTACAGTAATCTGCAATGGTATTATATGACAAATGACACGTCAGCAGCTACTTCCAGATCACTCCATATGCGACACAATGACAAGGCAAATATTTTATTTGCAGATGGTCACGTTGCTCCAATAGAGAGAAAACGGGCATTCGATTGCGGGTATATCCACTACAAAAAACAAAATGGATCAAATGAAAACGGGGTCTTTTTTTAACGCGGCATGCCGCACAAAAGGAGAAATCTATATGGCGAAGTCACTTTTGATTGCAGTTTTGTTTTTGTTTGCAATTAATATCTTTGCGGCGACGGACAACGATCCAATGATGGTTGTTGTCATTCCACTAAACAAGGATGGGCTGATTATAAATTTTGAGAAAGAATATTCGATAAAGATGCGCTGTTATTTTCTGGATGAAGATTTTGAGTTAAGCAACGAGAAAATGGACATGACTAAACAGCTTCAGGGAAAGCGCGGACCTGCATATTCATTTTTAGATGAGACTTTGCCGGAGAGTCTCGTCAATGCGGAATTTTTATACATTGGACAATTCAGCAGCATGGAATCTAAAAAGTCAGGTTACGGTTCACTGACCGTCATCACACGCTTTCAAGATGCTTTGCGCAAATTTCTCGCCAAAGGCGGAACCATATATTTCGATTACCAGTCGCTTCGCCCTGAAATGAACAGTTTCTTTGAATCAGTTGGGGTAACTAACCCATATAAAACGTGGGAACAACTAAAAATAGAAGAGTATAATTATGAGATCAATCCAAAATATAAAGAGCAACCAATAGTGTCTTATCCCAATAATATTGTTTTTCCCGGGAGAGGCTGGTGTTGGGAAAATTTAGCGAAAAATCAGATTCCGGTGCTTACTGCAAAGCAAAATCCCGGAAAAGCGGGAATGCTTATTCAGACAAACGTCAATGGGGCTGGTACAATTATATTTAGTAATGCTTATGCGATTTTCCGCGACAAGCAGGGGAACAAAATGTTCCAGGAAAACGTTCTTTCGTTAGCCTTTAAACGGAATATTCTTGACTATAAAAAGAAGAAAGAGAAAGAGAGCGGCGGCCCTGGCTCGGATGTTCAGCTTTAAGCAACTATCAACTATTTTAATTTAAGAGGTTATGAGTTATGACCATAAGTGAACGGTTTTTTATCGCCGCATTGACATTGTTTAGTGCGTTACTTACAACAAACGCAGAGGATAATTATAGAAAAGAAGAGGCTAAATCTGTTTATCTTAAGGGAGTTGCTGACAAACCATGGTTTGACAAGTTATATCAGAGCAGAATTCCTGTTTTGGTTTCGGAGCCTGTTGGCAAGGCAAGGAAAAACGCGGTTATTGATTTTGAACTTAGTTTGCCCTCCCAAGATGTCTTGACATGCTTTAAAGTGGTCTCGGCAGAAGGAGCTGAGATTCCGTCGCAAGTTATCAATTCCGGCAATAAAACCGAAATAGTGTTTCTTACTGACCTTCGCAAATATGAACAAAAACCATTTCTGATATATTGCGGTAAAGCGGCGGTAACCCAGGATAGTGTCCAGACGGCCCGCCCAAGCGACTTGAGGTTGGATGAGACAGATAAGTTTTACATTATTGGAAATGATAAAATTGAAGCCGACATATGGAGACAAACCGACCGATTGGGCAAAATAAACCGAATACACATCAGAGGAGCCGATTGCCCAAATGAGCTTAGTGAACTCTCAAGCGGCGGCGCGTGGTATGGGCATGCCACAAACGCCAATGAAACAACGTTTTTCTTTAAACCGAGACCTTATCGGTCAACAGCAAAGCTAACAGTAAACGGCCCGCTGAAAAAAACTATTGAGATTGCAGGCAAAGATTATATCGTCAGATATAGTTTTTACAGTTTTTCAGGCAGAATAGACTATGAGATAGTTCCTGGAACCGCAAAAAAAGTCGGCGTGAAAACAGCATGGCTTGTCGGCGGATATTCAGCTCTTGATAAAATATTCTATGAGGGAAGCAATGGTGCCAAAATGCTTGACGGAGAGCGGAATGAGATACTTGACAGCAATGATTTCTATCCCCGTTATAACTTGAGGGAATGGCTGAAAGAAGGATGGATCGCAATTGAGGATGCTTCAGGGGAAGTCACTGCCGGCGAGTTCTTTGATATCGGGTCTCTCGAAAAGTGTGAATTTTTATCTCAGGGGATGAATTCCGGCGAAAGCATAACATTGGGATTTGCTTTGAGCCGCCCGGTAAGAGGAGCTCTGGTTGCGTTGAAAGGAAGCCGGCTGCGATTCAGAAATGAATATATAGAGTGGAAAAATCCGCCGGAGATTTATGTTGGAGAGCCGCAGAAATTTAATGA
>CAIMFA010001023.1 GCA_903840185.1 uncultured Lentisphaeria bacterium
GGCAGTAGAAAATGTGATTTTGTTTTTGTGTCGATCCTTAAACATGGGGGGATGAAGATGGAACAACAGACAGAACAGATTCCGAAATATACTCTTGTAATATGTTCATGTGACGCTTATCAGGATGCGTGGATGCCGTTATTCACATTACTCGACAGATATTGGCAGGGTATCCGTCAAATACCCATTGTGCTGAATACTGAAACGCTCACCTATAAGTATGAAGGGATGAACATTGTGTGCCCGCAATTGTATAAATCCACTCCCAGACCGCAGTCTGTTCCATGGTCGCGCCGGTTGCGGGAAACTATAAAACAGGCGGTCCACACTGAACAGGTGCTGATTTTTTTTGATGATTATTTCTTGCGCAGCCCGGTTGATACAGAACGGTTGAAAATCTGCAGCGACTTTATGGCTGCAAATAGTAATGTCGGCTTTATCACACTGTTCCCGGTAGTGCCGCCTTATACCCCTGAACCCGAATATCCATGGCTGGTTAAGAGGCCTAAAAATGCTCCGTACATCTTAAATTTTCAAGTCGGGCTGTGGCGCAAAGACCGCTTAGTACATTTTCTCCGTAACCATGAGAGCCCATGGTATTTTGAACGCTGGGGTTCGCTGAGGGCACGGCGGTATCCGGATGATTTCTATGCTGCGCTTGCGCTTGACGGCAGGCATCTGATGTTTGATTATCTGGCGTCAAAGGAAGGATTGAGCAGCGGAATGTGGTTTCCAGATACCCAAAAGTTGTTTGACAAAGAACATATTAATCTCGATCTTTCAATTCGCGGCATAATACCTGAAGGCTGGAAAGCTCCGGTACGCCGGAGAAACTGGTTCAAAACGGCGTGGAATATCTTCCTCTCTTTAAGGCCATGACAGGACGCGCTAATATGGATAGTATAAGGATGCTCGTGCTTTATCAGGGCAGAACACTGGAAACCCATCCGGGATATCATGATGGTTTTCAACGCCTTCAGGCGGAAGGCGTCCTGGCGGATTACCGCGCGATTCCATACTTCGGGATTGCGCTGGAACATGGCTGGCCAGCTCTATGGGAAGAGGCTGTACGACAAATCCGGGAATATGACATAAACGTCGTTTTCATTCATTTTTTTCATGACAATAACACGCCAGACCCTTCAGCCGGATTGAAAATGATGCTGGCATGCCCCTCCCGTCCAATGCTGTTTACCAGCCTGGGCGACCCTTTCGGTATATGGCTGAACCGGGTTCCCGAGTGCTATAAAATTGCATCAGGAATGTCAGACATAAATTTTATGACCGGAATGGGGAAAATTGCCCGCAGACTTGCTGCTCAGGGAACAAAAAATCTGGTTTTTATGCCGAACGGGGTTTGCCATGTACGTTTTTCAGCTCCGCTGGAACGAACCGGCTATGCACCTGAATTTGATATAGTGTTTATCGGCAGCCGGATGCGCAGCCGGTGGCTGGTGGGGTCCGCCAGCTGGTATGGATTCTGGCGGGACCGTTTAGTGGCAAAACTGACCAGACGGTTTGGTAGTCGCTTCGGCCTGTTCGGTAAAGGCTGGAAAGGGCAACCATGCTGGCAGGGGTTTGTTAATTACGATGAGCAGCATCTTGCCTTGCGCCGGGCAAAGGTTCAGATCGGAGGATATCCGAACTGCCTGAATGATTATTATACCTCTGACCGGGTATTTATTGCTCTGGCCTCCGGCATCCCGCTTGTCGATTATGCCATTCCAGGCGTCGAGTGCCTGTTCGAGAATGGCAGAGATTGGCGGCTTGGACGAAATTTTGGCGAAATGCTGAAGCATGTTGACTCTCTGCTGGAACTGCCGGATGAAAAACGCCTCGATATCGGCGGACGAGTACGCCGGGAAATACTAGCCAGCCACACACAATATCACCGTTGTAAGCAAATGATTGAAATAGTTCAAGACTACCGGAATCAAAAGCTGGCAGGAAAGATCCCGCCTCCGCCGGCATTGCCGTTTTTGCGTTTTCCGTTATCACCGGCATCAGGCAAATGTGCCGCCATCGTAAATTGGAAAGGCTGATTCATGAAGGTTCTATGGCTCAGCAATGCGGTACTTTCAGCTGGCGACAAAGGCGTCAGCGGAACCTGGCTTGATGCCATGGCTCAACGTCTGGCCGCATCGAGCCGGTTGATGCTTAGTAATATTGTCACGGGTAATGTAAGCGAACCGGTATCGCGTAACAGTCCGTCGATCCAGCAATGGCTGGTACCGTCCAGTCCGCCCGGAAAAAACGGGCTGCCATGCCGCAAAACGGTTGAAATGGTTACACGAACCATCGAAACCCAAGCGCCAGATCTGATACATGTCTGGGGCGTTGAAACATGGTGGGGCCTGCTGGCCGCCAGGCAGTTGCTGAACCCGTCAGTGCCGGTGCTGCTGGAAATACAGGGACTGAAGGGGGCATGTGCGCGAGTATTTGCAGGCGGAATGACTGTCAGCGAGCAACGTAACTGCAGATACTTAAAGGAAATACTCCTTGGCAGAAGTTTCGTTAAAGACCGGAAAGAATTATTGGAATGGGGACGTTTTGAGCAGGAAATCATAGCAGGATGCCGGTTCATATCAACGCAGTCGCCATGGGTCGCATCCTGGGTCCAAGCCGCCAATCCGGATTGCACCAGATTTGATGTGGAACTGATGCTTCGGCAGGCGTTTTATGATAGCACACCATGGTCTCCGGCATCACCGGAACCGGTTATTTTCTGTTCATCGGCATACTCTGTGCCATACAAAGGGCTGCACGATGCCATCCGTGCCGTAGCGCTGCTTTCCCGGCGTTTCCCTGAAATACGGTTACGCATTGCCGGGAGCATTCAGAAATCCAGTTTCCGTCAGGATGGTTATGTACGCTGGCTAAACAATCTTTGCACTGAGCTTGGTATCGCAAACCGTGTGGACTGGCTTGGCCCGCTGACCGCGGATCAGATTGTCAGGGAAATACAAAACTGTTCGGCTTTTGTCATGCCGAGCCACTGTGAAAGCTATTGCGTGGCGCTGGCAGAAGCATTGTATCTGGGATGTCCGGCCGTAACCGCGTACACCGGCGGCACCGCGTGGCTGGCATCAGATGAAGTCACCGGCCTGTTTTATCCGCCAGGCGACGAGGCAATGTGCGCCCGGCAGCTTGAACGAATATTGACAAACCGGGAACTTGCGTCCCGTTTGTCGTGCAATGCGCGGACCGGAGCTCAGGAACGCAATAATCCTGACTCAATTATAGCAAATCAGCTTGATATCTACCGGCGGACGATTGCAAAGAGTTCAGATTGAACGCAATTACTGCATCTGCTACTCTTAGATAAAAGTTTCGGACAAAATTTTTCATATGCAAAATATAAATCATCATGGATAAGAAAGTTAAAGTCTTGTATGTCAGCAGTTCGCTCTGTTCGGAAAAGCTGACGGAGAAAATACTTGAGAGTAAACTAGGAATTCCAAGTTTAGCCGCTCAAAAATTTCACCGGTTGTTTGCCCAGGGAATGGCGCTGAAGCCTGACTTGTTTGATTTGAAAGTACTAGGAGTCCCCGAAGTCCATAACAGAAACTCCGGTAAAATCATTTATAAATTTGAAACGGAAACAGAAAAAGGGGTTAACTATTCTTACATAACGATAGTTCTGATTCCTTTTGTCAGATATCTTGTCATTGCATTTTTTCTGCTGTCAAAAATTATTACATGGGGATTAGTTAACTTTAGAAAAGAAAAAATTATAGTTTTTGATATTTTGAATATAAATGTTTCCATTTTTACCGTCATTGCATCCAGGTTTTTTAAGGTAAAGTTAATAGCAATTGTCACCGATCTGCCGGATATGATGCACATCCATAAAGTCAAACTGAGTTTTATGGACAAGGCGATTACAGGGCTTCGCTATTATTTAATGAGTTTAGCTGACGGCTATGTGGTTTTAACTGAAGCAATGAATGAAAAAGTCAATAAGAAAAACAAACCGTTCATGGTGATGGAAGGCCTGGCGGATATCGGAATGACCCGGATCAATGAGATTAATCATATTGATTCAAACCATAAGATTGTTCTATATAGCGGCTGCCTGTTTGAAAAATCCGGAATCATGACATTAATATCGGCATTCATGAGGCTGCCGGAAGAAGATTGCAGATTACATATATATGGCAATGGAGAACTGGCTGGCGCCATAAAAGAATCCGCGGCGAAAGACTCCAGAATTTCGTTCTTCGGATATGTCGATAATTCTATCATCGTTAAGGCGCAGCTGGAAGCCACGGTTTTAGTCAACCCCAGGTTCAGTCATGAAGAATATACCAAATATTCCTTCCCTTCAAAAAACATGGAATATATGGCTTCCGGGGTGCCATTATTAACTACCAGACTGCCGGGAATCCCGAAGGAATATTTCAATTACGTTTATATATTCGACAAAGAAACACTGGAGGGGTATGAAGCTGCAATGCTTAATGTACTCAGTAAATCAAAAGAGGAACTGAAAGATTTTGGCTTGAAAGCCCAAAATTTTGTCTTACACAATAAAAACAATAAGATTCAGGCCGAAAGGTTTTATTCACACTTTATTGCTACATAAAGATAATTATGATTTATTATATTGTCAATCTAATATTTTTCTTTCTACCTGCATCCAGACTGTATGCATTTAAAAAAGTTTTGTTATCCTGGGCAGGAGCAAAAATCGGTAAAAACGTGCGGGTTATGAAAATCAGGGTTCAAGGAGTAAACTTATATATTGGCGATAATACTTTCATTGGGGATGAATCCATGATAATGGGCGGTAAAAGCAATATTTACATAGGTAAAAATTGCGATATATCTTCACATGTGAGCATTATCTCCGGTACTCATAAAATCGGCAATATAGACAAAGCTGCCGGAGATGGTTATTCTGAAGATATCACAATAGAAGATGGTGTCTGGATCGGGTTCGGCGCTATTATTCTACACGGAGTCACAATTGGCAAAGGCAGTATTATTGCAGCAGGATCAGTCGTGAATAAGAACATACCATCCGGAGTATTAGCCGCAGGGGTGCCTGCAATTGTCAAAAAGAAGCTGTATGAATAAATATTAATTGCTTAATAAATTAAAATCTGAGCCCCTGGATAAATTCAGACATTATCTCTTCTGCCAGCCCGACTCAAGCGCACGAAAAATACTGGCAGATCCATAGCCGGTTATTAGATTTTATTTTAACAAGATTAGTCATTGATTGTATATTTTATAACAAACCATCGACATTCAAAAATATGGAGAACTGCCCCCGATGAAATTACTTGCCAATTGCTTTCTTCTGGTAATAACCAGCCTTTGTCTGGCTGATGAAAACTACTTTCAGCACGAAATTCAGTCAGGAGTTAAGCCATGGACGGACAAGCCGATAGTTGATTCCGAGGCTGAGTTCCATTTTGCCGTGGTTAGTGATAGAACCACTGGCGGCCGCAAAGGAATATTTGAAGATGCCGTAAAAAAAATAAATCTGTTACAGCCGGCGTTTGTAGTAACCATTGGCGACTCAGTTGAAGGCTATACTACTAACCGCCAGCAAATGCTTAAAGAATGGCGTGAATTTAATTCGATTGTCAACCAGCTGAACATGCGCTTCTTTTATGTTCCAGGCAATCATGATACCTCAAATCCTGAAATGCTCGCAATGTGGCAGAAATTGTACGGAGAAAAATATTATTATTTTATCTATAAAAATATGCTTTTTATAATATTGCATTCTCAGGAATCAAATGACTGTATTGGTCAAACCCAGTCCGACTGGGCAGTAAATGTTTTGAAAAAATACCCCAATGCCAAAGAGACTTTTGTTTTTGTACATTATCCGATATGGCAGGATGAATATTTGAAGCAATATAAAGAACTTGCCCCTTTATTCAGCGAGTTATGCCAGAGAAATCATACAATCTTTGCCGGGCATATTCACTCATATATGAAATTTGATAGAAATAAACAGAAATATTTCCGTCTGGCGACTACCGGAGGAACTATGCTTGGAGAACTAGGATGTTTCGATCATTTCATGTGGGTGTCTGTTTTTAATGACCGGCGTCCGATATTTGCCAATGTCATGCTGGACGGCATCGCTGACGAAAATATTTTCATGGAGGAAATGGCAAAAGAAATAGCCAAGATTCAACAATCAATCAGGGTTGACAGGCAGAATATTGATTATGAAGATAAGTCGTTTGAATTACCGCTGGTCATTAAAAATCCATATCCCAATGCAGCAATGAAATACCGGATTAATCTTACCGGCAATAAAAACTGGAGTTTCTCAATACCCGAGTTCAAAGGCGAAATTCCTGAAAATCAGGAGATTGTTCTGCCCATAAAAGGCAATGTCAAGACCGTATTCCCGTTGCCGCAGGCGACCGGAGAATTCAAAATTCACGGCAACAATAACATAAATTTAAAGTTGCAAATCCCTTTTTTCCTTGTAAACAATGCGGAAATCAGTATACCATATACCGATACACCGCCGGTTATTGACGGCAGACTGGAGGACAAATGCTGGCAGAAGCCGATTGACGAAAAATTCCGGGAATTTAATAGTTTCGCGACATCAAAGGTTGAAACGAAAGTCTGGCTGGCATATGACAATAATTATCTTTACTGGGCGGCAAAATGTTATGAACCTGATAAGAGTAAAATGATCATGTCTCATCCAAAACGTGATTTCGAATTCAACGAGGAGGACTTAGATGATAACCTGGAATTATTTCTGGATACAGGTTGTGACCGGGAACTTTATTATCATTTCATCATCACTGCCGAAAATATAATTAAAGATTCCTGCGTATTAGATAAAAAATTCAATGCGGCGGTAAAAAGTTCAGTTAACCTGGATGCCGACGGCTGGACAATGGAAATGGCGATCCCCTGGAAAGATTTGAAAGTGATCAGTCCCGAAGGCAAAAAGA
>CAIMFA010001024.1 GCA_903840185.1 uncultured Lentisphaeria bacterium
AAAAAAGAGGAAGTTATTTCAGAAGAAATAAAGCCGGAAGCGATTAACGCGGAACAAGGCTTCTGTTATATAGCAACTCTTACGCTGGACAGACAAGCGGACAACAACGGCAAATCTGAGTGCATTCTGCTTGAAGACGGCAAGCCGCTTTCAACGCCGCATTCCGCGCATAAAGATATCCGGGAAACAGGCAAAGGAAAATACAGCCACTGGACAGTAACATCTCTTTATTTTTCCGCCAGTGATAACTCAGACCCGAGAACAAACGGCAAAAAATACACGCTGGTAAGCACAAAGAAACAATAAAAAAGCATTGACTGAAGCCGGGAATGATTTTTATCTTCCCGGCTTTTTCTCATCAGCATACATGAAACCAGTTAAACTCTCCTAAAAAAACAATAATTTTGAAAACAAGGCGCATCCTCTATGACCAATCAGGATTTCAGAACAGCGCTTGATAAATTTGCCCAAAGTCATCCGACGGAAATGGAATATGCCCAAAGCGATTTCTCCAGTTGGCAGTCTGAATTTAAGAAAAATGTTTTTAAGCTTAGAGGACGGGAGATAAAACGGCTCCCGCTTAAGTTTCATATGGAGCCGAAAGAGAATGCAGGTGCGCACACGCGGCGCAAGGTGCTCATTGATGCCACAGAAGTTTCAGCCGCCGCAGGGTATCTGCTTGTGCCGAAGAGCAGGCGGAAAAAATATCCCGCGCTGATTGCATCTCCAGGACATTACCAATTTGGCAAAGACACAGTTGCCGGACTCCCGTGCGCCGGAAGTGAATTGAGAGCCAATCCAGGTTCTGACTACGGCAGAGCCGCGGTGGAGGCAGGTTATGTTGTCTTCGTGCCTGATTGGTGGGGCTGGGGGGATAAGTGCGCGCATCTGGAAGCGGTCGGACCCGTCCGCGACCGCTGCAATGTAATTCAGATGGCAGCATCCATGTATGGATTTTCTGTTCTTTATTTACATATGCTTGAAGCCGGCGCTATAATTGATTATTTGGAAAGTCTTGATATTGTTGATTCCAGCCGGATTGGCATAATAGGAAACTCCTACGGCGGCAGAACCGCAATGTGGATCGGGGCTTTTAACGGAAAAATAAAATGTGTTGTCTCGGCAGGCGCGATGAATCTTTTCAGTGAACGGGCAGCCAGTCTTTCCAGCTGTGCTATCCAGTATTTTCCCGGGATACTTCAATATGGCGATGTCGGTGAAATCTATTCCTTGATTGCGCCGCGTCCGCTGCAATTGCAGGCAGGCTATGAGGATGTTCTGATAGTATCAGCAAACCATGACAAAATTGCTGAAATTGTTAAAAAAGCTTATCAGGCAGTTGATAAAGCCGACAATCTCAACATTGAATTCTTCCATGGCGGACATACGCTTAACTGGCCTCTGGCGGAAAAATTCCTTTCAAAACATTTATGAGACAGATATAAGGCAGTAACAGATGAAAAAAAATAATGTTATATATATTATTTCAGATCAAATGCGCTGGGATGTCCTTTCCTGTAATGGCGCCGGTTTCATGAATACCCCTAATTTTGAACGACTGGCGAGCCAGGGAGTTAATTTCACCAGTGCGTACAGCGGTAATCCAGTATGTGTTCCGGCACGTGGAATCATGGCTACCGGCTGTTATTCCCATAACTGCATGAGTAAGGATGCGGGTAACAGCAACGGAGGCACGATTGAGAAAGAGCATATTGCACATTTTCTAAAAGAAAATGGTTACTCAACTTACGGGATCGGCAAAGTACACTATCAACCATATAAAGCCAATCCGGGATTTGATGTTTTTGAACTGGCGGAAGAGGGCCGGATAGAATTTTACAAGCGAAACGGGGCTAGAGCGGATGATTCCATGAAAGAGGATTACCTTGAATATCTGCGCAATAAAGGTCTTTACGGCATGCAGCGTGCCCATGGCATCGGAAATAATGACATGCGGGCAGGCCGGAGCCCTTTGTCAGAAGAAGATTATGTAGATACCTGGGCGACAACCAGAAGCCTTGAACTGCTGGCGGAGCATCTGAAAACTACTCCGTCAAAACCGTTTTATTTGCAGCTGGGCTGGGTTAAACCACATGCGCCCTATGATCCGCCCGCCCCCTGGGACCGGATGTACAATCCGCTTGAAATACCCAAACCGCACGGCAGCGCATCCGATCTTAAGTTTATGAATCCATCTGCTGTAACATATCGCGAAAATTATCTCGTGAATCAGATGTCTGAGGCCGGCATTCAATACAGCAGAGCCCATTACTTCGGTCTGGTAAGTTATCTGGACAGTCAGCTTGGCCGTGTTATTGACTTTGTTGAAAATAATAATCTGCAAAATGAGACGCTTATAGTGTTCACTTCCGACCATGGAGATAACCTGGGAGATCATGGTATATTTTTTAAAACAGTGCTTACTGAAGGTTCTGCCCATATTCCATTGTTGATGTCACTGCCGGGCAGATTGAATCCGCAATATTGCAATGAGCCTGTCAATCAGGAGGATATTGTGCCTACAATCTATGAATTATGCAGAATAAAATCCAGGCATAAATGCGATGGACTGAGTATGGTTGAGATGCTTGACGGAAAAACCGCAAAGAACAGGCCGTTTGCGATATCCCAGTATGGAAGCGGTGAAGGTTTGACCCTGATGATCAGACAGGACAATTTTAAATACTGCTTCGCCAGATATGAATCAACGGAGGAGCTGTACGATTTAAGCAAAGCCCCTTATGAAATTAATAACCTCGCCAACGATAGCTATATGGCGGAAAAACTGGAGGCGATGAGAATTTGCGCCAACCTGTGGTGCATAGAAAACGGACATGAACCAATTCTTGATCAACATGGCAACATGGTCTACAGCAAATTCATCGCCAGCGAACATCTTGTCGAACCAAGCAAAGTAATGGGAATCAGGCCATGGTAGAAAAATGGAGTAACATATAAATATTATATAGTGATACTTCAGCATGAAGTTAGTAAACATATATTACTATCCAGCATATAATTAAAAGATATAATTTAAGGACTTGCTTTATGACACAGATTTCAGCCGTTCATGATACTTCCCGGTTCCGCGTCGGCACACTGATCTACTCCCGTGCCGGGCTGGTGACGCTGTTCGCCTGGCTGCTCTGGGGGGATTTTGTCTACACCTTGATGGAGAATGTGATGCCGTCGCTGCTGCCGATGCTGCTGCGGGATAATGGCGCCAGCAATCAGGCCATCGCATTTATCGTGTCCAGCATTTACATGGTGGTCAACGCCGTTGCCAACCCCATCATCAGCTACAAGTCCGACCGGTTCCGCAGCCGCTGGGGCCGCCGCCGGCCGTTCATTCTGGTGACCACGCCGTTTGTCGTGGCTTTGCTGGCGCTGATTCCATTCGCGCCGGAGATATCACTGGCGTTAGGCGGCGCCGGCTGGTTTGCCGGATTGCTCAAGTACAGTCCGGTGACTTCTCTAGTGCTGGTTTCCGGCGTACTGGTGGCGGCTTTTCAAATTTTCAACATGTTCGTATCCTCAGTTTACTATTATTTGATTGCGGACGTGGTGCCGGAAGCGTTCATCGGCCGTTTTTACGGATTGTTCCGGGTGTTCGGCACGCTGGCCGGACTTACTTTCAACTACTTTATTTTCGGCATGGCGAAGACACACATGCATGAAATTTTCATCGGAATGGCGATATTCTACGGAGTATTCATTACGCTGATGTGCCTGCGGGTGAAAGAGGGAGAATATCCGCCGCCCGACAAAAAAGAGGAGCGCGGACACTGGTGGAGCGGTATCCGCAATTACGCAAACGAGTGTTTCGGACATCCGCTCTATCTGCTGATCTTTCTGGTTTACGGACTCAATATCTGGGCAGGAGCTTCCAATGTGTTCGGCATTTTTTTCAGGCGTGACCAGCTCGGCCTGACGCTGGACCAGATCGGCAAAATGAGCGCTTACGCGGGATTATTCAGCACTCTTATCATTTATCCGGTCGGCATCCTGCTTGACCGCTGGGGAAGTCATAAATCAATGATCGCCGGACTGTTCGGCTCAGCAGTACTAAGCATGATCAGTTTTTACCTCATTCACGACTACTGGTCGCTGCTTCTGTGGAGCATTCTTGGCAATGTGCCTTTATGTTTGTCCGGACTGGCAATCATGAAATGGCTGATCGATCTTTACCCGCGCGAACGATACGGGCAGTTCGGGTCGGCCGGGGCAATGGTATCTTCCATCGGCGCCGCGCTGATCGGGCCTCTGTGTGGGCTTTTCTTTGACTATGTTAAAGATTACCGTTATGTGTTTTTATGGCCGGTACCGTTCTACATGGCCGGGGCCTGTGCGGCATGGCTGGTGTATCGCAAATGGAAGCTGATGGGCGGCGAATCAGGATACAAGGCTCCATAAGTTTCTTCGCTTGGAAAAAGTGATTTAACAACTATTTTAAATAAAAAAAAGATAATGAGGCGCAAAGTGATCATCAACATGCATGCTCATATTCAGGTGGATGAAGCCAAAGGAAGCATATCAGTGAGCGGACTAGGACTCCGTGAATATGTCGAACATTGCAGAAAAATTGGGGTGGAGAAGACCTGCATTTGCGATTATCATGCAAAATATAATACCCAGGTGCGCGATGCCATGAATGCGCATCCGGATTTTTTTATCGGCGTCGGCAATCCAGATCCGGACAAAGATTCGCCGGATATCGTCGACAGCTTCCACTCATGGGGCTTCAAGGGGCTGAAATTCATTTATACAGGCCGGAACTACGATGACAAAGCATATTTCCCTTTCTACGAACGCGCAGCCTCTCATAAGATGTTCATTCTTTTCCACACCGGTTTTGTGGCAAGCGGAGGAGATGGACGTTCTGTCTCTTATGAGCGCATGCAGCCGGTTCATCTGGACACAATAGGCAGAGCGTTCCCCAATCTTAAATTGATAGGTGCGCACCTGGGTAATACAGGATTCTGTCTTCAGGCGGAGAGGTTGCCGAGAAGGTTCCAAACGTCTATTTCGATTTAAGCGGCGGCACTGTGCGCTTGATGCCGTACTCGCTGTTAAAAATCCTTTTCTGTAAATCAGCGGAAATCAATCTGAGAACTACTGAAGAAGTCACAAACATCGCGTTGTTCAAGAAATTTGTGTTCGGTTCGGACAGTCCGCTACCTGAGGTGCTCATTGAGTTCTACGACAATCTGTTTAACGTATTCAACGTGGACGAAGAAACCAGAAAAACCATCATGTGCCGCAACGCCCGGGAAATACTAGGATTGTAAATTCAAACCTGGGACGAAATCGGCGAATGCCGGCAAAGTCATGACGCCGGACGCAAAAAAGCCATTCATGAAATTCATGAATGGCTTGAATATTTTCAAAAGATAATATGCCGTCTACTGCGTGGAAGTATCGGTTCCGGCTTCTTTAAGATCCTTAAGTTTCTGCAATGATGATCCTTCGGCAACAGTTTGCTCTGTACCGCCGAGTGACGTTGTAACGCCGGCGATCATAGCTCTCAAGCGGTCACTGAATGCACCAAGAATCACAAGCGCGGCGATAGCAACAATCACAATGATGATGATATATTCCACAACCGCCTGACCTTTAGCATTGTTTTTTTTCACTCTCACTTGCCAACCTCCTGTTTGTTGATATTAATATATACTCTGCACGGTTGAAAATTCAACACAGATTGCGAAGATTTTGAAAATTGGTTCGTATTCTGAGAGGCTGCCGATACCGGGGTATCGAAGGCCTCGAAGAGTGCGAATCCGAACTCAAAAGATCGCA
>CAIMFA010001025.1 GCA_903840185.1 uncultured Lentisphaeria bacterium
AGGCATCCTGGGGAGGTGGAATTGGGGGAATAACCGTGGGATCCGGCTGGAAATATTCGACGGCAGACAGGCGACACCCGATGCGCTGCTTTACGACAGTTACCCAGCTGACAGCCGGCAGGCAGGAACAGCAGCGCAAATGACTTTGCAGCGCACGCTTATTTCAGCAGGGCACCAATGGACCCTTAACTTTACCAGGGCCGCCACATCCATAGCAGAATATGTCAAGGTCTGGCTCGTGCTGTTTGGCGGAACGATTACCTCGCTTTTGCTGGCGGAACTGTTTTTCAACCTTTACAATACCCGGTTCAAGGCTCGGCAGCTGGCCAAGCAGCTCACGGCGGACTTGCAGGACTCCACCGCCCGTCTGGCGCTGGCGACTGATGCCGGCGGCGTTGGAATATGGGACTACGATGTAATCCATAACAAACTGATATGGGATGACCAGATGTTCCGGCTGTACGGAATCAAGAGTGAACAGTTCATTGGCGCCTATGAGGCCTGGACGGCAGGAGTACACCCGGCAGACCGGGAGCGCGGCGATGAGGAAATACAGATGGCGCTGCGCGGGGATAAGGAATTCGACACTGAATTCAGCGTGCTCTGGCCGGATGGCAGCACTCACTACATCCGCGCCCTGGCCCGTGTACAGCGGAATGCCGCCGGCCAGGCAGTAAGCATGATCGGCACGAATTGGGACATCACGAAACGCAAACAGGCGGAGCATTACCGGATACTTTCCGGCGAAGTGCTGGAGATACTAAACGAATCAACCGATTTTCACGATTCTATTCAGCGGATTCTCGCTGCCATAAAATTGGCTACCGGCTGCGCTGCCGTAGCTGTGCGACTGCAGGACGGAGATGATTTTCCGTATTTTGGCCAGCACGGTTTTGCCGAAGGTTTTGTGTTAAAGCAAAACAGTCTGGTGGCTCACGACGCTGACGGCGGTATTTGCAGGGACCAGGCCGGCAATGTATGCCTGGAATGCACCTGCGGGCTGGTTATTTCAGGCAAAACCGATTCATCCAATTCGTTATTCACGCGAGGCGGAAGCTTCTGGACAAATAGTTCCGGGCCGATTCTCAACCTTCCGGCTGCAGAAGATCCAAGGCTAAACCCGCGTAACCAGTGTTTCAAGAGTGGCTACAATTCCGTGGCGCTGGTTCCCATTCGTGTAAAACAGCGGATTATCGGGTTGCTCCAGCTTAATGATTACAGAGCAGGCCAGTTCAGCTTAGATGCGATCAATGCTCTGGAGGAAATGGCTTGCCATATTGGCGAGGCCCTGCTCCGTAAAAAGACGGAAGCGGCGCTGAAAGCAAGCGAGACCAGCTTGCGTGAAATGAACTCCACCAAAGACAAGTTCTTCTCTATTATCGCCCATGACCTGCGCGGCCCGTTAAGCAGTTTCGCGGGAATGACAGAAATAATGGCGGAGGAATCGTCAAATTTAAAGAAGGCGGAAATTCAAGAGTTTGCCGTCTGCATGAGAGACTCCGCTTCCAATACTTACCGTCTGCTCGAAAACCTGTTGAACTGGGCAACAAGCCAGCGCGGCCTGGTTCCATTCAAGCCGGAAATCGTACCATTGCTTCCAGTCGTAAAAGAATGTATAGGATTAATGCTGGAGTCTGCCAAAAAGAAAGACATTGAAATAATGTGCGGGGCGGCGGATACCATTGCTGTTTTTGCTGACCGCAACATGCTGCAAACCGTGATCCGGAACTTAATCTCCAATGCAGTCAAATTCACCACTAAGGGCGGGAAAATATCCGTTTCGGCGAAAATTACTGACAATGGAGACGTTGAAGTTGCCATTATAGATTCAGGTATCGGCATGGATAGCGCAACAATGGAAAAATTGTTCCGGATAGATGTTCGCTCCAGCAGGCCGGGGACAAGCGGCGAACGCGGCACCGGCATAGGCTTGCCGCTCTGCAAGGAATTCGTGGAAAAAATGGGCGGCAGAATATGGGTGGAAAGCGAAGAAAACAAAGGCTCTGTATTTCATTTCACGGTTCCCTGCAAATCTGAGCATGGAAGTAAACGTATCGCTGAAATAGCTCCGGCAGTTGAAGGCAAGAACCAGTTTAAAGATATGAAAATATTGATAGTCGAAGACGACGAAAAATCAGAAATACTGATTAAAATAGTAGTCCGAAGGTTTGCCCGGGAAATTCTGATAGCAAGAACCGGCGTTGAAGCGCTGGAAACCTGTCGTAAAACTCCGGATATTGATTTGATTCTAATGGATATTGCAATGCCCGAAATGGATGGATATGAAGCGACCTCAAAGATTCGGCAATTTAATAAAGATGTGATTATTATTGCTCAAACGGCATACGCATCTGCCGGAGAGCGGGAAAAATCCATAGCGGCAGGATGCAATGATTATATTACTAAACCTTTTAATAAGACTTCATTGACCGCATTATTGAAAAAGTATTTCTGACTAAAAAGATAGGTGAATATGAAAATCTTAGTAATTGAAGATGACGAAGATGTATTGAAATTTGTCTGCAAAATACTCGTTACTGCCGGCTACGATGTTGTTGCGGCCAGCGATGGCTATAAGGGGCTTGAGCAAATAAAAAACAATCCGGATATTGGCATGGTCATCACCGACATCGTCATGCCGGAGAAGGAAGGCATAGAAACGATTATAGAAATCAAACATGGCTGGCCGCAAATTAAAATTATAGCAATGTCCGGCGGCGGTATTATCCACCCTGATTTTTA
>CAIMFA010001026.1 GCA_903840185.1 uncultured Lentisphaeria bacterium
AGTCTTTCAGTTATTTAACATCTCAACCGCGAGAGTTTGAAGAATTAATACAGCATCCTTTTTAACTCTCAAGATTGGACTACGGGAAGAATATAGAGGAAGTAAATCAAATTTCAAGAAGATGATTTAATTTTAAATTTTTCAAAGAAAATGAAGAAAAAGGGCGCTTTCGCGCCAAAAGAAGAAGATTCATAAGAAAATTCAGGGACAAACGAAATCAGCGTTTTGGGGACAAATGAAATCGGCGCTGACACGAGCTGTTCACGCCCATGTCCATCACGCGACCGTTAGTGGTGTTCGGGTCGGCTTTCGGATACCTGCCTTTCTCCTCCTTGATGTTGATGTGGTCAACCAAATCGGCTGCCGGTTCAGGCACTCCCAGCCCGGAGCGCCCGGTGTCCCATCCGGTCAAGGTATAGCAGGCGGCATTGCGGAAGTCTTTCGCTGCGTTGAAAAACTGGTTGCGATCCGGATGCCAGATCATGGCGGACATTCTCTGATCTGGCGCTTTCCGCTGCGGATACTTTGGCCTGCTTGAGCAGCATGTCTTTCAACTCGTCGGACGATTTCTGGCTGTCTATTAACAAACCGCCGTAAATAAACTCTTCGGAATCGCGCCACTTGATATTCGGGGTCAGACATTTCAGCGCCGGCGCGTCAACCCAGACGGTGCCGTCCCTGTACTTGAAATGCCACTGCTTGCGGTCATTCCCCGGCACGTAAAAATGGTATTCCACCGGTACTCTTAAAGCAAAATAGCCTTTGCTGGTAACCGCCAACTTAGTGACCGCGATGGTTTTAAAATCTGACAGGAAGCTGTATTCGGAGCAAACCAGCAGATACTGCCTGCTGTCGATGATGCTGAATTCTCTGGCGATTTTTTCGGTAATCTTTATTTCCGTCTGCAACAGCTTCTTCGTATTGATTAAAGCGGAGTCCATCGTGTGTGCGGGAGCTGAAACAAAGAGATATGCGATATAGACCAGCGCAATAGCCGCGATGATAAACATCACTACAAAATACAGACAGTAACTGGTATTGCTCTCTGCATTTACGCCGACTATTTTCTGCTGTCCCGCCATAAATCCTCCTTGTTTAATAAACTGTCACTCGTATTGTTCGGTTAATTCTTTGAGAATTGCGGCATCGGCATAGAACTGGGTTTCGCTGTTTTTCAGCACAAATTCCAGCATGACATAGTGATCCTTGCCGTCAGCGGCGGCGATCTCCAGATACTTTTTCCAATTCGGAATGCCTTCCGCCAGCGGACGTCTTTCCGGGTTCCAGTGGAACGCATGAATATTGGTCAACCGCGGCAGCACGGCCGCCAGGCCTTCACGACAGTATTCAAACGGCTGGTTTACCGGCGGCTGCCAGTAAAAAAAGACGTTTGTGCCGCTCAACTCATTCATCAGTTTGATGGTGGATGCGTTTGTGTCGGTCAAAGTTCCGCCGTGAAATTCCAAACTTACCGAAATGCCTGCTTTCCGCGCCATTTCGGATATCCGGCACAAATCGTTGATGACAAGCATGCGCCCGGCTTCACCGGCATCCACCGATCCCTGGCTGCCGGCCCATACCCGGATGGTCGGGGCTTTGAGTTCGATTGCCGATGCCAGCGCCGCTTCAAATGCCAGTCCCGCCTGTTCGCTGGTTCCGGCGCAGTAATAGGAGCCGTAAGCCGGAATATGCAATCCGGCGGCGGCGGTCATTTCCCGAATGGCGGCGGCAACAAGATCGGAAGAGCGTCGTGTAGGGAAAGAGTGTACGTCCTGGTGTAGATCTCGGTGGTCGCCGTATCATTAAAAAA
>CAIMFA010001027.1 GCA_903840185.1 uncultured Lentisphaeria bacterium
AGCAGGGAGAGATTAATCTTTCTGCCTATCCACTTATCCGATTTTTCTGTGGCTACTTCGGCTGTTGTTGCCAGTTTATTATCCACACTGGTGACTCCGGGCAGACCCGCCGCGGTATCCTGAGCCAATGCCTTGTGGGATTCTTCGGAAACAGTCCCGGTTAACGTAACAACGCCGTCTTTAGACTCAGTCTTAATTGAATCGTCCTTGAGATACATCTTATAAACGTAAGTCTTCTGGAATGACGACTCGATTTTGTCATCAACATCCGATGCCCGCAAAGGCGTGCCGGCGACGAACATTGCGAGTGCCGATATTACAAACGCCATGGAATACATTGCTCTCTGTTTCATTCTATTTCCTCGATTTTTGTTATTGCGGGGACATTCCCCCTGAGTACTTGTTTGCTGAACAGCTTGAATGGAGCGCCTCTCCGGCTCTTCATCCTCCTCCGCTCCTTCTCCTTTTTTCCAGTATTAGTAGTTCTTATTTTTGCGGGGATACCCGCATATAAACTTTTCAATTTTCCCTTGGACCGCTAAATGCACCGGACAGTCCGACTATGGTCGCAACTACTCCGCCAATCAGAAGCCAGACGGCTTTGTTAGTGGGGGAACCGGTGAAAAATCGTGACACATCGGAACTGAAAGATTCCAGGGCGCTGACTCCCAGAATGATTAACACAATACCGATGACCAGTAACGCAATTGAAATGCCTCTGTTCATATGACGCCCTCCCATTATATTTCTAATGTATGTAACTACGCTCGCATCACGGTGCGATTTTTTTACTCAGCCACTGGCGCGACTGCTTGACCGCATCTTTCATCTCCTTGTAGGATTTATTGAATCCGGCTTTGAAATCGTCCCATTTGGACTCGGGAATGTTATTGGCGGCGTCAAGCTGTTTGTTCAATTCAGCCGCCTGCTCGCGCAACGCCTGAAGTTTTGATTTGGCTTCATCCCTGTCGGCACCGCTGCTTTTTTCGACTTTCTCTGAAAGCTTGTCTATCCGGATGTTGATTTCGGCTAATTCACTCTTCTTTTTCGCGATGAATTCAGCTTTTTGTGTGAAAGTATAATCTCTGGCAGATTCCGAATCTTCTTTAGTTTTCGTCTTTTCGGTATTTTCCTCACACCGCGCAGTGTACCCAACCGCAAAGATGGAGACGAAAAGAAGCAAAATTACAAATTTTCCACATCGCATGACTGGCCTCCTCATTTTTTTATTGATGCACTCTGGCATAATCACAATTCGTTCTTCCTCTAAATTAAGATATATCTAAAAATAAATCTTATGTCAGGCCCTCGAAACATAAAATCTTAAATATTTTATAATTAATTTTATTTCCTCACAATGTCTGCAAATAAGTTCGGATTACGGAGCGATTATTTCGCTCAGCCATTGACGCGACCGCTTAAAAGCATCTTTCATTTCTTTGCTGGATTTATTGAATGCGGCGCTGAAATCAGCCCAGTTTGATTCGGTGACATTACCGGCCTCGTCAAGCTGTTTGTTCAATTCAGCCGCTTGATCGCGCAGCGCCTGGAGCCTGGATTTAGCCTGGGTTCCGGCTTCAGCCTTGACGGTCTTGCCGACTTTTTCGATTTTCTCTGAGAGTTTTTCTATCTCAGTGTTGATCTCAGTTAATTCGCTCTTCATTTTCGTGACAAATTCGGTTTTCTGTTTCATTACCACTACCTCTATATTTACATTGTTGCGCGGGGGTTCCGCACATTAAACGTTCTATTGATTTATCCAATCATTATAAGCAAAAGTCCGGCAACGGACGTAACTATTCCGGCAACCAGAATCCAGATTGCTTTGCTGGTCGGCGAACCGGTAAAGAACCGCGATATATCCGAAGTAAACGACTTCGCCACACTGACACCCCAGATGATCAACACAATACCGACAACCAGCAGCACAACTGCGATACCTTTATTCATACGGAAAGCTCCTTAGTTAGTTGAGTGGTCAAAGCGGCTTCCGTCCATTGATAACACGCACCAGAACCACAATAATGGCGATGACGAGCAGGATGTGGATAAAACCGTTAAGTGTGTAGGATGATACCATCCCCAGCAACCAGAGCACAATTAAAACGACTGCTAAAATATATAACATTCTGACATCCTTCCCTTTAAAAATTACCTTGAACTACAGCGTGTGGTTAAATAAACCGGTTCGGAATTAAAAAACTCCGGGGCGTCGACGCCCCGGATCCTAATGGAATCTCGACAACCGACAGCACTTCATGGCGTCGATTTAAATTTTTACAAGACTCAATTACCGGTAACTTTGCTACCCTTCATTGTGCCTGATGTATTCTGGTTGGTGGTATAAGTACCTTCGAAGGCATTATCGGAGGACAGCGAACCGTTCAAATGGAAACTGCGTGTGCTATCGTTGCGCGTTCCATCAATTATGAACTTCGAACTGTTTTCATCCATGGAGCCTGTGAGTTGAAACTCTCCGAAGAGATCATTGCATTTGCCTCGCAGGTTGTAAGAGTCCTGGGCGATGGTCATTGTCCCGTTTTGGACCCCGCTTCTGCCGGTTTCTTCGAAAGTGTACTTCCAGTTGCCGGTCATGTTGGAATTTTTAGGAACCGATGAACATCCGGTGATGAGTCCAGTGGCAATAATCAACGCGGCCATCATGATTAACTTCTTCATTTCTACTACCTCTTTTTTGTTGTTGCGGGGGGTACCCCCGACGGGTGCTTGTTCAGGTAATGAAACTTTCTCGCCTTCTAATTAATAATATATAATCAGTTTTTGAAAAAACGTTAGAAGAAGATGATATATCGCAAAACATTGCATAAAATGAATTATATATTATCATTTTATGCAATACAATTAACATATAGAAGTTAGTAAAAGAGTTCTTGCTTTAATTGCTATTTCACAAATCAGTTAGTTTTTCTCTTTTTATATCTGAAGGCTTTTAGTATTTTCATGCAATCATTTTTCAATTCAGCCGGGATATTTGCCACAGGAGTGCCATGCAGATTAAAAAGAACAACAAAGTTATTAAGTATTACACAGGCTGCGGCAAAA
>CAIMFA010001028.1 GCA_903840185.1 uncultured Lentisphaeria bacterium
GACCTATCTGACGACCTACCCACCCGCTTGCTCTACCACTTTCAATGGTGCGGGTTCATCCAGCACGGCGGATGCCAGCGGAAATGTGACTTTTTGCTCGACTTCCGGAACGTTTAATCCAACCTGGACCAACACCACCGGTGGCGGTTCATGTACCACCGGAACCAACGTCAATTGTCAGTACGCAATTGGAGGTTATTCAAAGTCAAGTTGCAGAAATTTTTCAGGCGTCAGCACCGGAATGTCGTCATGAGGGAAATCCGTATTTTTTCGCCATGATTTCAGTCATCATTTCCTTTTCGTTGAAATCAGGCGGAAGTTTCATAATCCCGGAAATGGAACGGGTCAGCGGTCCGATTTTATGTTTGACGGAGCCGGAAGGATTTTCAGCGCGTACCCATTCAGCAAACATCGCGGAAATACTGGTGCCGCGCGCCTTGGCTTTCTTGCTGGCCAGCGCGATTTCCTTGTCCGGAATGCTCAGTGTCAGTTTCGACATATTCAATGCTCCTTACGTATTATCGTCACTAATAAATACGTGCAAAATCGTTTTTTGTCAAATTAAAATCCAAATCCGAAATAGATTACCTAAAACAAAAATCGCTCAGGACACTCTATGAGCGGTCTCGCGACTGCGGGAATGCTTGCTGTACTATGTTAAGTCACGCCTCCGGCGGGTAAATCTCTGTGGTAAACTTCCCTTGTTTTCAATCCTCATTCTGATAGATTGTTTTCGGAATAAAAGCAATTATATTATGAGAGAGAGAATTTAGAAGTCAGGAGTCAGAATGAAAAGCAGAGATTCTGAAAGCTTGGAACTGAAGAAGACGGAAGGTTAGAGCTTGGATGAAATAATTTGATGGTACGGTGAGTTTGGGATTTAAATTTATTCTGACTCCTGACTCCTGACTCCTGACTTCCTGTATTATTATTAAAAATTTATTATATTAATCAGATAAAAAAGCGGCGTGAGAGTATGAATATTGAAGAACTGAGAAACGAGATAGACCAGATTGACCGTCAGATTGTGGCGATGATCAATGAGCGTTACCGGCATGTGCTGGAAGTCGGTAAACTGAAAAAGAACAGTAATTCCGCGATCTATGTTCCGGAACGGGAGAAAGCCCTGCTGGAAAAAGTGGCAAAGCTCAACGAGGGACCGATGTCGCCTCGCGCTTTGCAGGCGATTTACCGGGAGATCATGTCCGGGGCGCTGGAACTGGAACATCCGCTGCGGATTACGTTCTTCGGACAGGAAGGGTCCAACACCCACCTGGCGGCGCTGGCGAAGTTCGGTCATTCTGTGACTTATATTCCCAGTACCACGATTGCCGGGGTGTTCAAGGATATTGAAACCGGCAGGACAGATTACGGCTGCGTGCCGGTGGAGAACTCCACTGAAGGCGCGATCAATTATACGCTTGACACGCTGATAATGTCAAATGTGAACATTTGCGCGGAAATGGATCTGCGGATTCATCATAACCTGATGGCCAAGTGCAGCAGGGAGGAGATCAAAAAAGTTTACAGTCATCCGCAGATACTGGGACAGTGCCGGATTTATCTTCAGGAAAAATTGCCGGGCGTGGAAATAGTCGAAGCGGAAAGCTCCACCAAGGCGGCAAGTATCGCGGCTGTGGAACCAAACTCCGCTTCGATCAGCAGCACGGTTGCCGCTGAATTGTTCAATCTCACTATTCTGGAAGAGAATATCGAGGATTTCAGCAACAACACCACGCGTTTCCTGATTCTCGGCAATCAGTGTCCGGCGCGTACCGGGGATGACAAGACTTCAATCTGTTTTGCGATAAAAGACAAAGTCGGGGCGCTGTACGACAGCATCAAGCCGTTCAAGGATGAGAGCATCACGATGACCATGATCGAGAGCCGTCCGACTAAAAGCAGCAACTGGGAATATTGCTTTTTTGTCGATATCCTCGGACACCGGGACGACGCGAAAGTCATCAGGGCGTTCGCCGATGTGGAGAAACAATGCAACTTCATGAAAATTCTCGGCAGCTACCCGCGCAGTGTTTAATTTTGGAGCCGGAACAGCCGGGGGACAGTATTACAGTATGACGGTATAACGGTATAACGGTATAACGGTATAACGGTATAACCGTAAAACTGTAGAACCTTAAAACTGTAGAACTGTAAAACTGTAGAACTGTAAAACTGTAGAACTGTAAAACTGTAAAACCGTAAAACTGTGAAACCGTGAAACCGTAGAACCGTAGAACCGTAGAACCGTGGTATTAAAATAAGGATTCTGGAAATGGAATCGTATTTTGAAAAATTAGAAGTGTGGAAGAAATCATGCAGGCTTAGCGTGAATCTTATTAAAGAATTGAAGAGTTGCAAAGATTTCAGCCTTAAGGATCAGATTTTAAGAGCGGCGGTTTCCATTCCTTCAAATATTGCGGAGGGGAGCGAAAGAAACAGTAAAGCTGATTATAAGCGTTTTCTCTCGATTGCCGGCGGTTCCGCGGCTGAATTGCGGACTCAGCTTTATATTGCGTCAGAAATCGGGACTCTTAGCTCCGAGAAGGCAAATGAATTCATCAAAGAAGCCAAGGCAATATCAAAAATGCTCCAATCGTTCTGGGACTCCATTGATTCGCAAAATAAAATTGAGAAACAGTAAGACAGTATAACGGCATGACAGAATAACGGTATAACGGTATGACAGTATAACGGCATGACAGTTTAACGGCAAAACCGTAAAATCGTGAAACCGTGAAACCGTGAAACCGTAGAACCGTAAAACCGTGAAACCGTAGAACCGTAAAACCGTAAAACCGTAAAACCGTAAAACTGTAAAACTGTAGAACTGTAAATTAGCAGGAAAATGTTATGTTGAATTATATAATCAGACGCATCTTTTACTCCGGTCTGGTAATAATGGGAGTATTGCTGCTGACGTTTGTATTGTTCCGGCTGGCGGCTGGCGATCCTGCCGCGGCGGTGCTGGGCAAAAATCCTTCCCCGCGCGAGATTGAAGATCTTCGTCAGGAACTCGGCGCTGACCGGCCGATGGTGTTCGGTCACTGGCGTCAGAGTGAAGTCTTTACTTCCGCTTCGTTTTCTGAAAAAAGGCTGCTGCCGGGCATGGAAGTTACCGGAAACCCGGTTTTTGAAAATGGTTTTCTGCATTTAGATTCCGGCAATATCGGCCTGAAACGTAATTTTACTTCCGACAAACTGGAAGTGCAGGGGAAGATCGTTTTTCGTGGCGAATTCTCGGTAAACGGCCGTACTTTCAAGTCGGCGGAGTGGCGGGAGCTTGAATTTCCGGTCAACGCCAGTCAGGAAAAGGTGTTGATTGCCGTCGGGAAAGTTCCGCTGGACGTTAAAGAGATTGAATTTTTCCGCCGTCAGGATTCCCCGTTTGATTCGCAGCTTACCGCCGCCCTGGGCGAAATCTGCACATTCAGCCGCGAATTTCCCTTTGTCAGCTTCTTCAATTTCGGAAAGACTTTAATGACACGGGAGCCGATCCGGGAGATCCTGTGGCGCGGCATCGGGCCTTCGATGATGCTGATGCTGCCGATATTCTTCGGGGAATTGCTGCTGGGGATAATTTTGGCGCTGATTTCAACGGCGTTTAAAGGCATGTTGTTTGACCGGATGATTGTGCTGTTTTCAATTGCCGGCATGAGCATCAGCTATCTGGTGTTTATTATTTTCGGCCAGTGGTATCTGGGCTATTACTTCAACCTGTTTCCGGTCTGGGGATGGGGGGAAGTCAGGCATCTGGCGCTGCCGGTGATCATCGGCATTCTCAGCGGTCTTGGCGGCGGGGTGCGTTTCTACCGCACGGTTTTCGTCAACGAACTGAACAAGGAATATCTGCGCACGGCTGCAGCCAAAGGCTGCAACCCGATTGTGATATACGGTAAACACCTGCTGCGGAACGCGTCGATCCCGATCATTACGCGGGCTTCGGCGGCGCTGCCGTTTCTGTTTACCGGCAGTTTGCTGCTGGAGGCTTTTTTCGGCATTCCCGGTCTGGGCTATGCCGGAATCGACGCTTTGAACAATTCCGATTTGCAGCTGCTGAAGGCGTTGGTGCTGATCAGCGCGCTGCTGTTCGTGGTGATCAATCTGATGACAGATATTGCTTACGCCTGGGCTGACCCCAGAATCCGTCTGAAGAGTTAACCACAGAGACATCCTTATTTATCCACAGATGACTTAGCGCGGTATAGCCCCGACCAAAAAATACATCTTAACCACGAAAAGCACGAAAAAGCACGAAAAAGACCAATACAGTTTTACCACAGAGGACGCAGAGGACACGGAGGAAAAGCAAATACACTTCACCATGAAGAGCATGAAGTGAATGAAGAAACCCCGGGAGCGCCGGTCGCCTGACCGGCTTTATGCATTTCGCCTTTGGCGACCAACGTTTCGGCGTTGGATCACGTCCGGCGGGCCGCCGGCGGCAAATGATGGGAAACAATTATTTGTTTGCAGGGGAAACCTTGACAGTTCAAGGTTCCCCCTTGCATCCCTCCTCCAAAACTTTTCTTTACGGATGGAATGACAGAAATTCTCCGCTGCATTGCTGAGAATTTTTCATGTTCATAATGTGAAACTTATGGATATGGCTGTATGAAAATCTTTCTAAAAAACACAAGAATATGAAGGATGGTACAGATGGACGCAGGTGGTAGGTGTAGCTGTTTAGTTGGGCGGAGTCGCCGAACCCGCCTCTGTATTAACCACTCTTTACATATTATCACCAATTTGCATAATGCTTCCGTCCGGTTACGTATCACTTGAAAAACATTGGGTGCTTTAATGCGTTTATTTGACATTGTTGGCTGGATTTCTTAAGGTTAAAGGGGATTACCCGAATATGGATAAAATGCGAGTTGATATTAAATTGTACAACTGCTTCTATAGTCCAAATAGAGCGTCGAATGCCGGCTCCTGGCTGTTTCCTGTTGGTTATTGGAAATTCCGTGTTGGATATTGGTTATTGAGCATTGATTTCAGGTTTTAAATTTTAATTTTGACTTCCTGGCTTGGTGGCTGCGATAAAGTCTGCCTTTGTGGTTATACTCTGCGCGGCTGAAAATTTTACATAGATTGCGAAAATTTTCATCCGTGCAGAGTATAATTTTAAGAAAAGCTCCGTGAAAAAACATTTTTGATTTTTATTTCCGGCTTTAGACTGTAAATTATATCGGAGAACATTTTGACATTAAGTATGCTTTAAAATTATAATTTATACGATATCTGGAGATGAAAAATGAGCGACATGGAAATGAAAAAATTTATCGCCGGTCAGTTGAATGCCGGAGTCAGCTTAAATGAAATACAAAAATTGATTGCGGAAAAATTTGATAAACGAATGACTTTTCTGGATCTGCGGCTGCTGGCTGCCGAACTGGAAGGCGTGGAATGGAAGAAGCAGGATCCCGAACCGGTGGCAGCC
>CAIMFA010001029.1 GCA_903840185.1 uncultured Lentisphaeria bacterium
GGTCCGGAATGCTGACGATTATTTTGAGAGCGGTCCGGGATATTTCACTACTTTGCCGTCATTGATGGAGACAAAACCGTCCCCGCAGCGGTAATCCGGCTGAAGCGCCACTTTGCCGCCGCCTTCAGGCAGATCAATGGCGAAAACCGGAACTGCCAGCGAAGAGAGCCGGGGGCGGAATGCCCGGAGCATCTCCAGTCCTTTTTCGATGCCGGTGGCGAAATGGCGCACCCCTCTGACCGGGTCAACATGAAAAAGATAATGCGGTTTGACCTGTATCCGGATAAGTTCGCGGAAAAGCTTTTCGAGAACGGCGGCATCATCATTGACCCCGCGCAGCAATACCGTCTGATTTAGCACGGGGATGCCGGCTTTGACGAATTTTCTGCAGGCGGCGGCGGATTCCGGCGTAACTTCGGCTGGATGGTTGAAATGGGTCATCAGCCACAAGCCGTCAAATCCGGCCAGCATGCTGACGAGTTTCGTGTCAATGCGTTCCGGCCATGTGACCGGAACCCGGCTGCCGATGCGAATCACGGAGATGGTACCGGTTGAGACCAGTTTCTTCAAGATTTCATGCAGTCTGTAAGTGCTCAGCATGAGCGGATCGCCGCCGGAAATCAGCACTTCGTGTATCTGCGGATTGGCCTTAAGATACCGGCAGGCGTCTTCGAGCTCCTGATTGCTGATGTCGGGCAGTTCCGCCCCGGTCCGCCAGGTGCGTTTCCTGAAACAGAAGCGGCACTTGACTGCGCAGCGTCCGGTGGACAGCAGCACGATGCGGTCGGCAAAGCGGTGGATGACGCGGGATACCGGCATCTGGGTTTCTTCGGCCAGCGGGTCGAATGAGGCGTCAGGATCGAGCAGTTCCCCGGCGTCAGGCATGCATTGCTTCCAGACCGGATCGCCGGCCGGATTGACGCGGTCGATCAAGTTCAGATAATAGGGGGTAATCTGAACGGGATACAGCTGTTCGACAGCATTGCACTGCTCCGGCAGCGCGGCATTCAGAAGCCGCGCCGCCTCAGCGGCACTGCATATAAACTCATGCTTCATAGGTCATTTAACGGCATAAATCCAGTCTTTGCCGTTCCAGGTGCGGGAAATAGTGCCGCACGGGCAGTTCATAGAGGACTTATTAAGCAGTCCGGCGATTTCGATTTCGTTGTCCGGCATGCCGATTTTGAAAGCGATTTCAGCGGCGGTACCAGAGCAGGCGCCTGCGTCATGCAGTTTTTCAATCACGCTCTGGCGGAGATCAAGAATCTCTTTAGCCGCCAGTTTATAGGCCTGGACGCCGGGCTGGTGGAACGCGTTGACGTGAATCAGTTCCGCATATACCGCCACGGCGCGTTCGTAAAGCGCAATAATCATGCCCAGGCTGAATTCATCAACCTCGACAATGCTGATCTTCATGACCTGGCGGCCTTTGCCGCGCAGCGCGGCGGAAAGCCCTTCCATGAAACCGTGCAGATAATCACCCATCTTCGTATTGCCGTCAATCGGCAGTTTCATGGCGTCTTTCAGCACTTCAATGAACGTGACGAAGAAATCATCGCGCCCGTCGTTCAACTGCTGAATAAAAGCATGGGCGTCAGTTCCGCCCTTGTTGCCGAAGACGTTCAATCCCTGATGGACGGTATTGCCGTCAAGGTCTTTCTCCTTGCCGATGGATTCCATTACGAGCTGCTGGAAGTAGCGGGACAGCAGTATCAGCCGGTCGGAATAAGGCACGATGACCATATTGCGGTCGCCTTTGCCTTTGCCGGCGATGTACCACATCGCGGACATCAGATAGGCGGGGTTATCCAGGATGCTTTCATTTCTGGTCCAGACATCCATGTGACAGGCCCCGGCAATGAACTTATTGAAGCTGATTCCGGCGAGGGCGGCGGGCAGGTGTCCGACAACGCTGGTCTCGCTGGTGCGTCCGCCGATTGATTCAGCCATCTCGAAAACCCGGAGCCACTTATTTGAGCGTGCATACTTATCCAGCTGGCTGCCGCTCATCGTAATCGCGGCTGAATGCCTGACGAAATCAACATTCTTTTCCTTATAGAAATTTTCCATGGAAATCATATTGTTTTTAGTTTCCTGAGTCCCGCCGGATTTGGAAATATGGAGAATCAGGGCGGTTTCCGGATCAATCACGTTGATCACGTCGGCAAAACCGGCGCTGTCGGTATTATCCAGGAAATATATCTTCAGGTTGCCGCGGCGTTTGGCATCGGAAAACTCATTCCAGTAGGGGCCGTTGATGGCAAACTGCATCAGCTGCGGACCGAGGGCTGAGCCGCCGATGCCGTTGATTACCAGCGAGTCGAACTTTTTGCCGGTGCTGCCTTTGACGGTGCCGGAACGTACTTCCTGGGCAAACGTTTCGACTTCCGCATAAATCCTGGATTTGCAGTAATCCATGCGGTCGGTAAAATGGGTGACCCTCCGGTTTTCGTCCGGATTTTTGATTGCTCCGGCTTCAAGCCTGACCATTTCCTGATGAGCTTTGCCGAACAATCCCTGCAGGCTGTTCAATTCCGCATCGGCAAATTTCATGCCGGCGGCACATAATGTAAAACCGCTGACCCCGTCGGTAAGGGAGTATTGATGATTGCGGCCGATCCAGTCTTTGCTGTTCATAAAATGCTGCCTCCATTGAGCTTAAATAATAATAATAATAAAAGTGACATTTGTTCATTCATTGTCGCGCGTAAATATACATTAAAAAGGGAAATATGCCAGACCGGAAATGAGGAATCTCAATTATGGGAGTCTTTCTTGTCGTTACTGTCAGGTTGGGGCTTCGCAAGCATGGGCTGAATCTGGTCTATCTCTTTCCGGGCAATTTTCTTGTGATCCGGCTTGGCTTCCGGAATGCTCAGAACAGCATTATAGCTTTTAACGGCTTCAGAATACCTTTTTTGGGCTTTCAGAATACTAGCTTCCCCCATAAAGGCTTCGGCGCGATGCTCCGGTTTAAGACTTTTGTCCTTTTCAACCCGGGTGTAAATCTCCAGTGCCTTGTCAAAATCCTTATTCGCCTGCATGTTTCTGGCAGCTCTCATAGAAGCGTTGACAACAGTCTGGTAAACACTCTTTTTAAAGTCCGCCGGCATTGCATCGAGCTCCTGCCGGGTATAAACTTCAGCAACAGCGGAATAATTATCCTGCGAACTGTAAATCCATACCATAAGTCTTTTTGCCGTTAGCTGGTTGGGAACATTGTCCTGGCATAATGCCAGCGCCTGCTGCGCATAATCCAATGCCGCCGGATAGTCTTTTTTAGTGTTCATAACATGACCGGCTTTCATCAGGAACCGGAATTTATCGGCATTGGCAGTTGCATCATAAAGGCCGTCCTTGCAGTCATCAATAGCCTCATCGAACTTCTTCTCGGCGGTGTGAACATCCGCCATTTGAAGGTGTACGCGGGTATGGTCGCTCATGGGCAGGTCGGGGATATCCATAATCTGCTCAAGACATTTCATGGCTTCATCAGTTTTAGCCATTTTCAGGTAGACATTGGACAGGTCAAACAGCACCGAAGCTTCTTCAGACGAAAGCTGTGCGGCGTTCAATGCCTTATTGAGTTCAATTTCGGCCGCCGGATAATCACCAGCCTGCATCGTATGTCTGGCATGGGAATAAATCTGCCTGAAATCGTCTCCGGCGGCAGCGGCAGACCATGCAAGCATACCCGTAAACAGGCCGGTTAATATTAATTTATATAACACAGATATCTTTTCCTCCAGATTCGTGCTGGTTTATTATATACCAACTACCGGCAAACGCAAAAGAAAGCGCTTTTATTGCGCCGTTTTTTTCTCATTTTGAAGCGGAGCGCTTTTTCTGACCAATGGCATATTGGTCATCCATCCGGTGGTTTCCGGGAGATGCCTGACCGCATTGAACGATTCATCCCAGTAGTAGTATTTATCCGGATTGCCATAGAGTCTGCTCTTCGAAAATTCAGCCAGCAGCAGCTCCGGATCACGCCCGAAAACCGGAATATTCCCGCCAGGAATAAGCATCTTTAATTTATTGCCCAGTATCTGGTTCGCAGGCCTGAAATCTTGAAATTCAGAGGGTTGCAGCATCAATTTCTGTCCTAAAAACGCATTTTTCAGCTCATCCGGCCAGTCGCCGGGCGGCATGAAAGAATTGATGTCACTGTCTTTGTAAATCCTTCTGCCGGTCAAATCCACTATCCAGTGCTGCGATTCTTTTGCAACCGCTATCAGAATATACGCCGGAGCACCTTTAGCATCCGTCAGCAATACGATTTTGGCATCAAATCCCGCCTGCTCCGCCAGGCCGCAGAAGAGTCTGGCGCGGGCATAAATATCCGGACAGCCTTCTTCAATCAGACTGGCAAGCGTACCGGCACCAGCAGGCGCGGCTTTTACGGCAAGCACAAAGTGCAAGATTTCCTCTACGGGAAAAGGTGTTTTTGTAAGCAGCGACGCAATATGCTTCAGCGTCAAGGCATCCCGCCATCTGAGATAATCAATCTTTGAAAAAGCAGGAGGCAAAAGCAGCGGCAGCAGTCCTGCCTGCCTGCTGAATTTCTGCGCATCCACGGCTGGTTGCGGCAGCGGTTCATCAGGAACAACCAGCAGGGATGCGACATAAAGAGCCTTCCGCTGATTACCATTTTCTATTGCCTGAAGCCATTCAGCCGCCAGCTTCTGCTCATATTGGCGGTGGATTTTTCTGATTTGCGCCAGAATGATTGACGGCATTTTTTCACGCAGCAGAGCGGTGAGGACAATTACTGACAGTGCGGCCACAGCCAGCATAAAAATCATCCCGGCAAAAACCCGCCTGTTATAGAATGCCATATTGAGTTTCTCTGGTTAGTTCCAGTGCAATTATATCCGGCTGAGAAACAAAACCCCGAGCAGCAGGGCAAAAAGTTCAAACAGGTAACCGGCAAGGCTGATAATATCAATGGTGACACCATTGAATTTTATCTCGCAGAACCGGCGTACAACATTGGCGAAAACAAACGCCGCGACAAAAGCGATCAGTGATACATAGGGGGATTTGAACAGAATGAACAGAACAAAAAAACCGGCTATACCCCAGATATACAGCCTGTTCTCATGATTGATTTCAATAACCGGCAGCCCGGTATTCAGCGCCGGAGCGGCGGCCAGATGCCCCTGGATGGTGAACGACAGCACCAGCACCGCAATCATCCAGTAGTAATAGCCGCAATAAAACATCACATAAAAGGTAAAAAGTTTGAGCAGTATTGCCAGCACCAGCACCAGGCTGCTCAGCGGCCCGGCTGCGTTGCGGACGTCATTATCAAGGTTGACCATTGCATAGACCAGCGGTTTCCGGTCAATCATCTGGTCAAACAGCGAAACCAGCGCGCCGAGACTGCGGAACGAATCTTTTAATTCAGTCAGCAGAGTAAGAGCAATGGCAAAAATAACGGCTCCGGAAATCTTCATGGAAAGCATTGAAAGAACCCCGCCAAAGAAGAAAATAAGCAGTCCGGCAACAACTCCAACCACCGGGAAACTCATCTGGATCAACGGGGAAAACACGTCATCTTCAAAGTCTTTTCCCGCATTTTTGAGTGAAGCGGGAAGAGGAAGATCAATCAGCATCTCCCATGCGGCCGTAAAAGAAGCCATTACTACTTTATGTATCATCCGCCACCCTCCATCAGGTTTAATTTAAAGCCAGCGCGGCATCCTGTATTTTCGCTCTTTCCTGCTGACGTTGTTTTATATTCCAATATTCTTTTTCCATCAAATCATGAACATACGCGGCAAGTTCTTTCCGCGATCTGCCCTCGCATTTGACCGGAGGCAGCATATGCACTTCCACATTAATTGATTTATATCCCAGAATCCGCCACAGGTGCGGCATTAATGTCATGTCGCCAAACCATGCTACCGGCAGCCCGTCCTCCATCGGCTCGTAGTAAGTTACTACCGGCATTATCGGAAAATCACTTGCCGCAACAGCTTCAAAAGGCGTGGATTTAAACGCCTTTATGCCGTTTTCGCCATCAGTGCTGGTTCCCTCCGGATAAACCAATATCGGAATTCCGTGTTTCATCGTATCCAGGATTTCCTGGAAAGCATCAATCGATTTCTGTTTTGAGCTGCGGTCAACCCAGAGCGGACGGCTTATGCCGAGATACCATCCGAGAATCGGCCAGTGCTTGATGTCAATTTTCGGGGTAAATCTTATGGGGAAAATCGAACCATGTACCAGAATATCCAGATAACCCATGTGATTAGAAACTATCAGTCCGCCTTTAAACGAATCCGGATCGCCGGTAATAGTAATCTTTACATTCAAAATATGTATAAACCCGCGCCCCCAGGCGCGGGAGCAATACGTAACCCGCCTGATCGCACCCCAGCCGCCGATATGCACGAAAAAAGAGAAAAAACCAGTAACGGGCAACCATAGACTAATTGCCAGGAGTTTAACAATACGCCGCAACATCACCATTTTAAACCTGCATTATTCATCTGATTCTATGAGCAGAAATGCTTGAAATATTCTTCCGGCAATTGAGCATGGTCGAGCAATACCAGGAAATCAATGGAGCTGAAATCTTTATCCAGCGCCGGGGCTCCGCAAATACCTACGCCAAGCCGGAGATAACCTTTGAACAATGGCGGAATCTGGTGCAGCAGATTCCGCCGGTTGGTTAACAACTCCTGCATTTTCTCCGCATCCGGAGCCGGCAGAATAAAACTATCAGTCGGAGTCGCCCGCAGCACATCGCATAAATTATTCCGCTCTTTAAAGTGCTCATACAACGCCCAGCCCACCGCCGGTTCCGTCGTTTCCAGACTGACACACCCCAGCAGGTATCTTAATTTCGAGCGTTTCAATACTTCGGCAATCCCCGCCCACAACAGCGCCACAACAGCGCCGCTGCGGTATTCCGGGGAAACACATGAACGTCCGACTTCAATGGTATTCTCCGCGATTTTATCGATCCCTTCAATATGGTATTCACGGGACGAATAGAAACCGATGCCTGAACTGGCAGCCAGGCCTGGATGCATCCGGTAGGTGCCGACAATCAACCCGCTTTTCTTTTCAACAACAATCAGATGCAGGCAATAGTCATCAAACTCGTCCCGGTCAATTTGCTCCTGCGTTGCAGCAGCCGGCGCCTTGCCCTGTTCAAGCATGAAAACTTCATAACGGAGGCGCTGGGCCATCTCAATTTCTTTGTCGGAATCAGCCATTTTAATCAAAAACTGATCTTTCTCGGCCAGCACCGATGGAGTACATATTTGTTTTATTAATTCTTGTAAAGCCATATGCCCCGTTCAAATTTCTTTTTATCTCTTAAGTATTATGTAAAATAACGGTTCTGCACTAATATTCCAGCAACAAATCAAATCATATCATAAAAAAAACAGCAAGGAAAAA
>CAIMFA010001030.1 GCA_903840185.1 uncultured Lentisphaeria bacterium
GTTTTCCTGAATACCACCTGGTATCATCATTTCGATGCCGGCGCTACGGACAAGGATGTCTTGAGTTTTTCAGGCACGGCAGGGCAGCTCGACTACTACCTGATTGCCGGGAAAAATTTTGCGGACATTCTGGATAAATATACGCAAATCACCGGCAAGCCGCACCTGCTGCCCAAATGGGGATACGGGTTGACTTATGTAAATGACGAACGCGAAGTTAGAGCCCGCGACGTTCTTAATGACGCATACAGTTTCCGGCGGGAAGGCATTCCATGCGACATGATGGGGCTGGAACCGGACTGGATGGAAAAACATTATGATTATTCGACGGATAAAAAATGGAGCGAGACACGCTTTCATACCCCGTTCTGGCTGAAGAAGAAAAGTTCCGGCACGTTTACCGGTGCGCTCAATAACATGGGATTCAGACTAAGCCTCTGGCTCTGCTGCGACTATGATTTGAGCGAGTACGAGGAAGCTCTCGCAGGACACCGGCAAGAGGAGCCGCATACCGATTTACAGAACCTTGAAGACGATCTCATCAAGGATCCGCATTTTTGCCCGAGTTACATGGATCAGATTACCAAACCCGGCGTGCCCTGGTTTGAGCATCTCAAGAAGTTCGTTGATGACGGCGCTGAAGCTTTCAAGCTGGACGGGTCAAACCAGATATGCTTCCATCCAGACCGTAAGTGGAAAAACGGCATGGAGGATGCCGAAATGCACAACCTGTATCCTCTCATATACGGCAAACAGATGAGCCTTGGCTATAAAGAACATACTGGAAAGAGGGCAATGATTTTCACCCCGAGTGGATATGCCGGAATCCAGCAGTACTGCGCCACTTGGTCAGGAGACACGGGAGGTGAAGCAAAGCCGCTGGTGTCATTGCTGAACCACGGACTGAGCGGTCACTCCAATGTCTGTACCGACATGTCAGTGAAAACTGAAGCAGCCATACATTTTGGATTTTTTCAGACCATCGCGCAGGCGTTTTCGTGGCACCAGTATAATCAGCCATGGTTCCTTGGCACGAAAAAACAGGAGATGTATAAGTTTTACGCACGACTGCGCTACAGCCTGATGCCGTACATCTACTCGATGGCGCATGTTGCGGCACGAACGGCCATGCCGGTAATGCGGGCGATGCCGCTGGCTTTCCCCGATGACAGGGAATGCGACAAACATATTTACCAGTACATGTTCGGGCAGTATTTTCTGGTCTCCGTATTTGCCGATACCGTATATCTGCCGGAAGGCCGCTGGATTGACTACTGGACTTCTAAAACAGTGGAAGGGCCAGTGGAAATTCCGGTGGAATACCCTGAAAACAGGGGCGGGGCCCTGTTTATAAAAGCAGGCGCAATCATTCCGATGCAGGAAGATTGCGATTTTATCGGCACTGCCACTCCAGAAAAAATTATCTGGGATGTTTTTCCACATGGACATTCAAGCTTTGAGCTATTCGAAGATGATGGTGACACTTATAATTACCTGAATGGTGAAACTGCTGTCACGGCAGCAGAGTGCAACATGCAGGTCAATAAGATCGAATTCAAGATTTCGCCGCGAAAAGGATCCTACCTTAATATGCCAAACCGCCGGACACATGAAATTGTCATCCATCTTGATTCAGCTCCTGAAAAGGTGGAGGTTGATGCCGAGTGGGATTATGATTCACAGCAGAAAACGCTGAAAATCTGCAATATTGCCGAGACGGCAAAGGATATTTCTGTCCTATGTAGGTTTTGATAAAAGACGTATAAAATAAATCATACAAAGGAAACAAACATGCATAAACCCAAATGGGCGATTTTCTACGACTTCCACACGCAGCCGGCACAGCCGGACGTGGGCGAACGATTCGACGTTGAAGCGGCAACCGACAAGTGGAAGGAATGCGGTATCGATTATGTCGTGTTCCACGCGCGGTGCAATCTCGGCATGGCGTATTACGACACGAAAGTGGGGATACGTCACCCGTCGCTGAAGTACGATCTTTTCGGCAAGCTCGCCGAGGCCTGCAAGAAGAAAGGCATTGCGATCACGGCATGCTGATTCTTCTCGGCAGTAAATTCCTACTGGCAGTCGGCATCTGGGTGTGTCAGGTGTTAGTGACGGTCACGCTAAATATGGAAAGTGGTTCGATCGTATTCGGTATAGCCAATGGAATTACGAACTTCCTGCTGATTGGAACATTGTACCTGATGTGCAGAATTGAGCGCGGGTATTCCACGAGTATTGATGTCAAATTATCAGTTTCGGAAGACGATAAAGTAACTGAAGAATCGCCGGAAACGGCATAATTGACTGGATGAAAAATGAGCATGCTAATTAAAAACTGCCGGATTGTTTCTCCTGAGCTTGATGAGAACGGAGCTTCGATCGAAATAGAGGGTAATTTTATCAAGAAAATTTATCTTCAGACGTCTGTGCTTCCTGAGACAGAGGAAGTCTATGATGCCGGAGGACGGATGGCGGTACCGGGTTTTATCGACATCCATACTCACGGTGCTATGGGTTTCGATATTGTGGACGGCACCGATGAGGCGATTGAAACAATTGCCGCCGCCAAGATTAAGGAAGGCGTAACCTCTTTTCTTGCCACAACGCTTACCACTTCGGAACAATGCCTGACGAAGACCTTTGCCGCCATTGCCCGTTATCAGCAAAACACCCGTACGCAAACTGCCAGGATTCCCGGTATTCATCTTGAGGGCCCCTTTATTAATCCAAGGTTCATCGGCGCGCAGAATCCAGGATTCGTCAGAAAACCTGATATTGATGAAATTTCTCGACTGAACACAATCGCCCGGATCATGCTTGTGTCATATGCGATTGAAATGGATAATGATCTGGACTTTACCTCGAAACTTTTATCCTGCGGCATAGTTCCGTCTTGCGCCCATAGCGAGGCAACTCATGAGCAATTCCGTCAGGCAAAGCTGAAGGGGCTAAAACACCTTACTCATTTCTGCAACCAGATGTCGCCGCTGCATCACCGTGAAATCGGGCTGGTGGGTGCAGGTCTGATGGATGATGAAGTAATGGTCGAAGCTATTTGTGACAAAGTCCATCTGTGTCCGGACATGATCAGGCTGATATTTAAGATCAAACCGATTGGCCGCATCGCCGTAATCTCCGATTCGATGCTGGCATCCGGTCTGCCCGACAGCGAGTTCAACCTTGGCGGGCTCGAAGTGGTACTGAAAGACAACATTGTCCGGCTGAAGTCCAACGGGGCGCTGGCAGGCGGAACGATCCCGTATTGCCGTGCTTTGAAAAACATTGTTGAACTGACCGGGCTTCCGTTGAAAGAATTGATCAAAACGACCGGCTATAATCAGGCGGGCGAACTGGGACTTGAGAAATTTGCCAAAATCGAGCCGGGTTATTATGCAGATATCGTCATCCTCGATGCCAATTTCAAACCGGTAAGCGTATTTGTCGGCGGCGATCGGAAGTTGTAGCATCATTATTCCAATTAAAAATCAAATCGCCTGTTTACTTTTAGTTTGCGCTGTGCTATCTTGTCCTATAGTCATTCAACAAA